>JANLOU010000318.1:0-7101 GCA_031366735.1 Candidatus Eiseniibacteriota bacterium | reverse complement strand
CGGTGATGTCCAAGGTGATGCCTACCATGCGCGACTGAACGCCGGCGGCGACGTAGAAGGCGCGGCCTAGCGAGACCGCCCAGTGAACGCTGCGAACGGGCCAGACTCTTCGGAACTCGATACGGTATTCCGAGCCGTCCTGTAACGCGCGCTGCACGGCATCGTCGGTGCGAGCGCGATCCTCGGGATGAAGCGCGTCGAGGAACTTCTCGTGGCTCATCGCGGTGCACGGAGGGATGCCGAAAATCTCCAGGCACCGCTCCGACCAGTCCAGCGCTCCGGTGCGCAGGTCCCAATGCCACGTCCCCAGATCGGAGCCGGCGATCGCCAGCCGCAGCCGCTCCGCGCTCTCGCGCAGCGCTGCCTCGGCGCGCTCCCGCGCGGTCACGTCCTGGAAATAACACACCACCCCGTGCTGCCCATCCGGCAGGGTGATGCGCTGCGTCTCCCATTCGAACGCCTGCTCCACGCCGATGTCGTGCCGCTGCTCGGAGAAGCGCGGCGAGACGTATCGCTCTCCCGTCGCCTGCGTGTGCCGGAAGATGCTCGCAATCTGCGACCCGGTCTCCCGTCCCCACACGATCTCCAGCACTTCATCGAAATCCCGCCCGATCAGCGGCTGCACAGACGCGAAGAACGGCAGTGACTCCGCGTTCATATACGCCACGCGGAACTGCGCATCCACCACATACACGCCGCCCGGCGCCTGCTCGATGATCTTGGAGAACAGCGCCGTGTTCCGGCGCAGCGCCGCCTCGGCTTGGTGCCGCTCGGTGATGTCGCGGATGGAGGCGACGTAGCCGGTGCTCGCGCCGTCGGGACCGCGCAGTGCGGTGACGACGCACTCGACGTGCAGTTCGCGGCCGTCGTGCGTGGTCTGGATCAGCTCGCCGCGCCACTCACCGCGCGCGCGCAGGGCCGACCGCATGGCGGCTTCGGAGTCGGGGCTCTGCCATGACTCGGCGAACACCTCGGAACGCTGTCGCCCGAGCGCGTCGCTGGCGCGCACGCCGTATTGACGTTCGGCCGCGGCATTGAAGAACGTGATGCGCTCCTCGGTGTCCACGGCGATCACGGCATCGCTGACCTGGGCGAGCATCTCGCCGCGTAGGCGGTTCTGTTGGGCGTCGACGCCCTGCAGGGTGAAGAGCCGCGGACCGGCGTCGCCCTCGACCACCAGCGCATCCACCCCGCCGCCGCGGATGGCGCGGAGCATCTCCTCGGCTTCCGCCAGCCGCGCGCGCAGCACCACGTTTTCGGCGCGAAGGAATTGGTCGGCGGAAGGTTTCAGCGGCATTTTCATTGCGGCTTGGTTCCCGTCTCGCGCAAGTCCAGCCCGAGGAGAGTCTTTTCCGTGTGCGATATGTCGCCGATGAAACGGCGCCGCGCAAGCCCTCCGGATACAAACTCCAAATCAGCTCGGCAAGACAGTTACTTTACCATATCGGGCTGTGCAATAGGTGCTTCAGGCCTGATCCGGGCAGTCATGGCGGGCAGATCCCCACGTACGACGGGCCCCGTTCTCTAAACGCGGCCGCTCCTGTTGAATCATGTGCATCGAATCCCAGGCGCTTGGCCGGCTCTTGAACCTCCTCCGCCGCCCATGACTCGCGGTCCGATGGCGCAGCGAGCGCCCCGGCCCAGGGAGATTCGCGAGCTCATGCTCGAAGACGGCGATGGCGGTGAGGTCGTCATTCGGCGGGCGCCTGAGACACCCCGCTGCCGAGCTCACTTCCGATTTCAGCTTCCGGGCGGCGGAAAACGCGGGACGATCACCTTGGAGACGCTCATCGAAGCAGCATTCGCTCCGGCGGCCTCGAACCGTTAGCATCGCGGGGTCCCCCTGCCCGCTCCTACGGAGGTAAGCTTTGGCCACACGCACGCACCGGCTCTCCAAGTCGCGCTTCGTGGCCGGGCTGCAATGTCATCGGCTGCTCTGGTGGCGTACGCATGACCGCGGCGCGCCAGAGCTGGTGCCGGATGCGTCGCTGCAAGCTCGGTTCGATGGCGGCAACGAGGTCGGCGCGCTGGCGCGCGCGCAGTTCCCGGGCGGTGTGCTCATGCCCGAAGCGCATGTGGATTTTGCCGCGACGCTCACGGCCACGCGCGAGGCCGTCGCACGGGGCGAGCGAGTGATCTACGAAGCGGCGTTCGAGGCCGAGGGGGTGTTCGCCGCAGTCGACGTCCTGCACCGGGATGGCGAGGCTTGGACACTGACCGAGGTGAAGGCATCGACGAGTTCGAAGAGTGAGCACATCCACGATGCCGCCGTGCAGACATTCGTCCTGAGAGCGTGCGGACTCGAAGTCGAGCGCATCGAGATCATGCACCTGAATCGTGAGTGCACCTTCCCGGACCTCACCGACCTGTTCACGCGCGATGATGTGACGGCACAGGTCGAAGCGTTCCTGCCGAATGTGCCCGCGTTGGTCGCAGCGCAACTCGCGATGCTGGATGGCCCGCTCCCCGACGCGGCCATCGGCGCACACTGCAGCGCGCCCTACGAGTGCCCGTTCCTGGATCGGTGCTGGGTGGATGTCCCCGAGCATCATGTGAGCGAGCTGTACTGGTCGGGCCGCAAGGCTTGGGAGCATGTCGCCGCTGGCATCCAGACCGTGGACCAATTGCCCGAGAGTGCGCTGAATACTGCCGTGGCGCGCCGCCAGGTTGAAGCCGTCCGCGCCGGAAAGCGCATTGTCGTCCCGGGAATCACTGCCAAGCTCGATGCGTTCGCCGAACCCGTTGCCGTGCTGGACTTCGAGACCATCCAGTTGGCGGTCCCGCGCTTCCCAGGATGCCATCCCTACGCGCAGCTGCCCGTGCAGTTCAGCGTGCAACGCCGCGGGCGTTCGGGCGCGTGGGAGGAGTATGGGTACCTCGCAGAGCGCGGTGGGGATCCGCGACCTGCACTCGCGGCGGCGTTGGTGCGTGCGGTCGAAGGCGCGGCGACCGTACTCGCCTACAATGTCAGCTTCGAGAAGAGCGTCATCGTGGCCCTGGCCGACGCCGTGCCCGAGCACCGCGTCGCGCTCCAGGCCATCGTCCCCAAGTTGGATGACTTGCTTCCCATCGTGCGGGACCACGTCTACGACCCCGCATTCCACGGCAGCTTCAGTATCAAGTCCGTGCTGCCGGTATTGGTGCCGGGCTTGGGCTACTCCGAACTTGTCGTGGCGGAGGGCGGCACGGCGTCGGCGTGGCTGGCCGATCTGCTGCTTGGCCCCAACGAGTACGCGCCCGCCGAAATTGCTCGCCGGCGCGAAGCGTTGTCCTCCTATTGCGCGCGCGATACGGAAGCCGTGGTGCGCCTGATGGAAGCGCTCCGCGCGCTCGAGGTCTGAGGTTCCTGCCGTGGACCCGTCCCGCGCTTCGACCGCGATCCGACTGACCGGGCGCGATGTGCTCCCGGTGTTGCATCGCGTGAGCACGCAGAAGCTCGACGACCTCGGAGCGGGTGAATGCCGCACCACGCTGCTGTGCGATTTCCGTGGGCGGATGCAGCATCGCTTCGTGGTCGCGCGAATGCCGGATGACAGTGTCTGGCTGTTGCGGCCCGATGCGCCCGGGCCGGAGTTGGCTGCGGCGGTGGACCGGAGCGTGTTCCGCGAGGATGTGGTGCTCGAGGACCGCTCGGTCGAACACCCCGTGTGTGCGATCCGCGTTTCCCAGCCACCCGCAAGTCCGAACCGGTGGTTGCCGGGCGCGGACCCGAGCGTGCCGGGCCTGGCCCATGAGAACCCCTCGGTCGCCCTCGTGATCGGCAGCGCGGGCGAGTCCGAAGCGTTGGCACCGGGCGCCACCGTCATGGATGACACCGGCGCGATCGAACAAGGTTGGGCGCGGTCGGGCCGCGAGATCATCGAAGCGTTCAATCCCTTCGAGGTCGGGTTGGAGCAGGCAGTGCACCTCGACAAGGGCTGCTTCACCGGGCAGGAATCTTTGCAACGCCTCATCACTTACTCAAGCGTACGCCGACAACTTGTTGTGTTACTTGGTTCTGGAGCCACTCCAGATTGCCCTTCGCAGATTCTGCGCGAGACTGTGGACGCTGGGCAGCTGACCAGTGCCGCACCCTCGGGGGCCGGCTGGACCGGGCTTGCGGTGCTGCGTCGGGCGATGCTCACGCAGCATGCCGCATTCGCGCTCGCGGATGGGCGGGCCGTGACCGTCGCGCGGACATTCGAGCCGTCCCGCCCGCTGGGGCGACCATGAGCTGCTGTACACCCGGGCCTGTCCACGCCCTACTCCCCGAATCACACGAACCGCTCTGGTTGTTCTATGACGCGCAGTGTGGCATGTGCACGCGCTCGGTCGCGTGGGCACAGGCGCGTGATGGGCGAGGATTGCTGTTGCCATTCCCATCGCTCTCGCAGGAGGCGGCCGACAAACTGGGCCTGCCAGAACCACGCCCACTGGGAGCGCTGCACGCATGGTCCGCGCAACGCGGGACATTCCGTGGGATCGACGCGGTAGCGGCGATGCTCGCGCGTCTGCCCGGCTGGAGCTGGGCCGCAGGGTTGCTCCGATTCCCGCTGGTCCGACCCGTTGCGCATTGGGTCTATGCGCGAGTCGCGGCGAACCGCCATCGCTTCGGCCCGCCGGTCCAGTGCGCGGTTCCGCCCGCGCGAGGTGGAACACCTCCACGGACCGCAGCGCGGTGACTCGCCAGGCACACTAGGCGGCTTCGTCGCCCTTGGTGTCGTCCGCGGTGTCCGAATCGCCGTCGTCCACCACCAGCGCATCCGTCGTGAGCATCAGCGTACTGATGCTGGCGGCGTTCTGCAGCGCGCAACGCGTGACCTTGGCCGCGTCCAGCACGCCGGCCTCGCCCAGATCGCAGTAGGTCATGCTCACCGCGTTGAACCCGAACGCACCTTCGGCGGCGCGCGCGCGTTCCACCGCGACGCCGCCTTCCACTCCGGCGTTCACGGCGATGATGCGCGCGGGTTCTGCCAACGCCTCCAGCACGATATCGCGCCCCGCTGCTTCGCTGCGCACCAGGTCCAACTTGCGAACTCGATCCATCGTGCGCAGCAATGCCACGCCACCTCCGGTGACGATGCCTTCCTCGACCGCGGCCCGCGTGGCGCCCAACGCGTCCTCGAGCCGCGAGCGACGCTCATGCATCTCCAGTTCGCATGTGCCCCCCACGCGGATGACCGCCACCACTCCGCCCAGCCGCGCGAGGCGAGCGCGGAGCAGCTCACGCGCCGAGGCATGCTCGGCCGCCGCGTACTCCGCACGCAGACCGACGAGTCGCGAGTGCAGATCGCTGTTCCGACCGCCGCCCTGCAACATCGTGGTCTCGTTCGCGCCCACCTGTACATGCTTGGCGCGGCCCAACCAGTCGGCCGCGAGATGCTCTGCGGAAAGACCCGTGTCGAGCGCGATCACGCGGGCGCCGGTCAACAATGCGAGGTCATCGAACAACACGCGCCGTTGCGCGGTCGTGCCGGGCAGCTTGACGGCGCAGGAAGGGATGCGACCGCGCAGCCGATTCACCACGAGCGTCGCCAGCGCTTCGCCCTCGATCTCCTCGCACAGCACCCACAGGGGTCGCGCGGACCGTGCCGCGACCTCGAGTGCGGGCACCAGTTGCGTGGCTTCGGTCAGCTTGCCGTCGACCAGCAGCACCAGCGGATGCGCGAGCTCGCATTCCATCTCCTCGGGGCTGGTGATGAAGTAGGGCGAAGCATAACCGCCATCGAACCGAACTCCTTCCACCACCTCGAGGGTCGTGTCCACGCCCTTGCCCGCTTCCACCGTCACCACGCCAAGCGGGCCCACGCGCTCGAGCGCATGCGCCACCAACTCGCCCAACATCCGATCCCCCGCAGCGATCACCGCAACGCGCTCGAGGTCACGGGGCTCGTGAACAGGACGCGCGTTCGCCGCAAGCGCGCGGACGGCTTCGGTCACAGCGCGGTCGATCCCGCGCTTGAGCGCCATGGGATTGTGCCCCGCGGCAATTGCCTGCATACCCGAGCCGACGATGCGGTGGGCGAGCACCGTGGCGGTGCTGGTGCCGTCGCCGGCGGTCTGGCCGGTCTGCAAGGCCACCTCCCGGAGCATCTGCACGCCAAGATTCTCGAAGGGGTCGGGGAGTTCGACTTCCTGCGCCACTGCGATGCCATCGCGCGTGATCGTGGGCGTGGTGTGCAGCTTGTGCAATGCCACACTGCGACCACGCGGCCCCAGTGTGATCCGCACCGCGCACGCCAACTGATCCACCCCACGCCACAATGCGTGTCGCGCTGCATCGTCGAACTGCACTCGCTTCGCCATGATCCGTGCCTCCGTGCCGGACGTCTCGCGGGGGCGGGCGATCGGGCGCCACGTCCCGCGGAGGTTATCGGCAGGCCGGGATCAGGTCCACAGAGCTGTTCAGCGCTTCTGGGCGGCGGCGGCGGCGGCCCGCATCTCCGGCGTGGCCCCGGGGCGGCGCACCGCCTCGGCGAGCCATTTGTAGGCCCCCGGCATGTCCCCCGCTGCGCCCAGACTCACCGCGGCGTCGAACGCGTGGCTGGCGTCCTGCGGGGACGCGTGCGCGAGTTTCTCGAACTCCGCTGCAGCACCCTGCCAATCCGCGCCGGCTGCCAACGCTTGGGCGAGCGCCACATGATCGCGCTCCCAGCGCGGATTCGCAGCCTGCGCGACGGTGAGCGATTCGGGACCCTGCACCACGGGGACCCAACCGGTGAGACTATCCAGACGGAAGAAGCGATCCTCCCCATGCGGCGTGCCGGCCGGACGCGCCCGGTAGGCGGAATAGAAGCCGCCGCTCAGCGTCGGATCGCCATACCACACGCGCAGCGCCGGCCCGTCCCCCGCAAGGAAGCCCACGCGATCCGGCACCCGCACGAAGAAGAACCTCGAGTGAGCAGCAGGACGCGGCACCTTGCGCAGGAGGTCGGCGCGCATGCCCTGGAGGATGGCCGCGGCGCGGCGTTGGTACGGCGGGTCGCCCCAGTCCAATGAGGGAGCATGATCCCGCACCCCGCCGAGCAGTGCGAGCAAGGCCACACTCGCGGTGGCGATGCCAGCGTGGCGACCGAGGAACGGGGCGAGCGCAAAGACCACACCGAGCGCACCGAACAGCGC
>JANLOU010000311.1:0-14189 GCA_031366735.1 Candidatus Eiseniibacteriota bacterium | reverse complement strand
CCGCTCGAGCCGCGGCTGCGGCACGAGATCGAAGAAGAGGCCGCACATCTGGATACGCCCATGCTCGCGCGCGACCTGGATGCGAATGACGCCAGGGATTCCCGGGATTCCAAAACGCCGAGCGAGGCGCCGAAAGCCGCGCCCAGTCGCGACGCGTGACGCCTGAGAAGCGGGTGACGACGAGAGGGGGCCGCCAGTGAGTACCCAGGATCTTCCATCGGTCCCGGCGCTGCCGGATCGGGCGAGGCCCGTCCGCTGGGGGCACCATGTTTCGCGCGTGGGACTCGTTGCGCTTCTACTCGCCGCCGCGGCGGCGCTGCCCACCGGGCAGGGGCCGTTCGAACGCCTGCGTTATCGGGAGGGCGAGATCGCCCGCGAACGCGTGGTAGCGCCCTATGACTTCGGGGTCCAGAAGGACGAGAGCACGCTGCGCCGTGAGCAGGAAGAGGCTGCGCTGGCAGTGGCACCCTTGTTCGTTGTGGACGCCAAGGCTCAGGCCGAAGTGCTCAACCGCTGGGCGTTGTTCGAGGAGCGCGCGCTTGCACTGGTGAGCGACCCCCGGGTGAGCCCGGCCCAGCGCGCCGAGCACTTGAAGGCGTTGGGTGTGCCGATCAGCGAGGAGGCCGCCGAGGCCCTGGCCGCTCCCGGCCGCGCGCGCCGCGCGCTCGCCGAGATGGGCCCTTGGTTGTCGGACATCGTCCGCGCCGGAGTGATCGGGGAGAAGAAGGGCGGTTACATCCTGGGCTATCGCGCCGTGAACCTGCGTGAAGGCGACACCGAGGCCCCCGCCGCGGCATCGCGCTTCATGGAACGGCGCGAAGCGCTGGAGTCGATCGCCCGCAATGCGCGCAGCCTGTTCGCCAACGATGCGCGTGGCGTGCAACTGGTGGTCGAGCTGGCCGGTCCGTTCATCCAGCCCACCGTGATCTACGACCGCGCCGAAACTGAATGGCGTCGGGTTCAGGCTCAGGGTGCGGTGAGCAATCTGGTCGGCACGGTCAAGAAGGACGAGCTCCTGGTCGACGCCAATGAGCGCGTCTCGCACGAGACCATGCTCAAGCTGCGCACGCTGCGGAACCTCGAGGCGAGCAAGCGCGACCAGAGTGACTTCCTGTACCCGCCCGTCGCGCGCATGCTGCTCATGCTGCTGTTCATCGCGGCGTTCGCCACCTACCTGCGCGTGGAGCTGCCGGGGGTGTACCGCGATAACGGCATGCTCGGCATGTTCACCTTGCTCACCCTGGCGGTGCTGGGCTCGGTCGTGGGCCTGGTGGGCTATGCCAATCTGTCGGAATACGCGATTCCCGTTGCCCTCGCGCCGCTCGTGGTGGCTTCTCTGCTCGAGAAGCGGCCCGCGCTGGTGTTCACGCTCATGCTGGCCGTGCTGGTCACCGCGATCGCCGAGCTGCGCGCGCCATTCGTCCCCGTGGCGATGATGGGCGGAGTCGCGGCCGTCTACTCCGTGACGCGCTTGCGCCACCGCTGGCATTTCGTGCGCGCATTCTTCGTCATCGGGCTGGCGAACCTTGCGGCGATCCTGGCGTGGGACCTGGCCCGCTCGATGACCGCGCCATCGCTGCTGCGCGATGCCATGTGGGGCGGCGTCAACGCCTTCCTGGCCACATCGGTTGCGTTCATCCTGCTGCCACTGGTCGAGATCCTGTTCCGCCTGACCAGCGACATCACCCTGCTCGAGATGAGCGATCTCAATCGCACCCTGCTGCGCCGCATGCAACTCGAGGCGCCCGGCACCTACCACCACAGCATGGTCGTGGGCTCGCTGGCCGAGGCCGCGGCGGAGGCGGTGGGCGCCAACTCACTGCTGGCGCGCGTGTCGGCGTACTACCACGACATCGGCAAGCTGGCGAAGCCCGAGTACTACGCCGAGAACGAGCCGGCCTCATCGCGCTCGCGGCACGAGAAGCTCACCCCGTCGATGAGCGCGCTGGTGCTCAAGTCCCACATCACCGAGGGGCTCGATATGGCGCGCAAGCAGCGCCTGCCGCGCGCGGTGCGAGATGCGATTCCGGAGCACCATGGCACCATGGTGATGGCATTCTTCTTCCACAAGGCGCTCGAGGCCGATCCCGGCGCGCGCCGCGAGGATTACAGTTACCCTGGGCCCAAGCCGAGGTCGAAGGAGACTGCCATCCTCATGCTGGCTGACGGAGTCGAAGGCGCGAGCCGGGCGTTGGCCGAGCCCACGCCCAGTCGCATCCGCGGCTTGGTGCAGCGCATCATCGAGGAGCGGGTCCGCGACGGGCAGTTGGATGATTGCGCGCTCACGCTTCAAGACCTGGCCCGCATCCGGGAGTCGTTCATCCCGGTGCTCACCGCGATCTTCCATGTGCGTGCCCCGTACCCCGAGGCGCCGCGCCGTGCGGGCCGTGAGGACGCGCGACGCGACGCGTGAGTCGCACTCGCCCGGCGAAGTTCCAGCACCATCCCCGAGGACCCCATGGCAACCCCTGCTGCCACGACCGTGGCGGAGTATCTTGCGGCCCTGCCCGCGGACAAACGCAAAGTGATCTCGAAGGTTCGCAGCGTGATCCGCGCGAACCTGCCCAAGGGGTACGCCGAGAGCTTCCTCTTTGGGATGATCAGTTATGGGATCCCGCTGAGTCGCTATCCCGATACCTACAACGGGCAACCGCTCGGCGTCGCCGCACTGGCGAGCACGAAGTCGGGATATTCGCTCTACCTCATGTGTACTTACATGGATCCCAAGTTGGACAAGTGGTTCAAAGCGGGGTTCGCCAAGGCCGGCAAGAAGCTCGATATGGGAAAGTCCTGCGTCCGATTCAAGTCATTGGACGACCTGCCGCTCGAGTTGGTCGGCCAGGTGATCGCCAAGGTATCGGTGGATGAATACATCGCGCGCTACGAGGCCGTGAAGAAGAAGTAGTAGCCCTCTTGATCCCGCGGAGCGAACGCGAGCATGGCATCGAACGCAGCGATCCACCGCGTCGAGTTGAATGTGGCAGACATGGACCGGTACTACTACGCCGACCATTCGCTCACCATCGCGCGCCACCCCTCCGAGACCGAGGAGCGCATGATGGTGCGCCTGCTCGCATTCGCGCTGTGGGCGCATGAGCGGCTGGAGTTCGGGCGCGGAATCGCGGTGACCGAAGAGCCCGATCTGTGGCAGCGGGACCTGACCGGCCGGATCGAGCGCTGGATCGATGTGGGTCTGCCCGATGAGCGCCGGATCCGCCAAGCCTGCGGCCAATCGGATGAAGTGATCATCCTGGCGTATGGCGGCCGCACGGCGGATCTCTGGTGGGAAAAAGTGAAGCCCGAGCTACCTCGAGGGCGAAGACTCTCCGTGGTGATGGTAGCCCCCGGTACCACCGCCGCACTTGTGCGGCTCGCACAACGCACCATGACGGCACAGCTTCTGGTGCAGGAGGGCGAGCGGTGGCTGGCGCTGGGCGAGGAGCGGTTCGGGGTGGAGCTGGAGTGGAGGCTGGGGGAGCCGGGCGGCGGCTGAGCGGCTGGCGCCGAGATTCCCCTTCCCCTGCCACCCCCCGGGGTCCACCCTTGTGGCTGGTCCCTGTCCCCGGTTTTTCCCCTGCGGGCGCAGTGCGCCCGCATCCACGGGAGGTCCCCATGGCGCGGCTTGCCGAGATCCTCGATCGCAAGGGTGATTCTGTCGTCAGCATTCCTGCCACGCGCACCGTGTATGAGGCGATGCAGCGGATGGTGGAGGCCGGGGTGGGTTCCATCCTGGTCATGGACGCCGGCCATATCGCGGGGATATTCACCGAGCGGGACTATCTTCGCCGGGTGGCGCTGCCCCAGTTGTCCCCCCAGACGCCGGTCGGGCAGGTGACCACGACGGAGTTGGTCATCGTCAGCCCGCGTGACAGCGTGCTCGAGTGCATGGCCGTCATGACCCAGCGCCGGATCCGACATGTGCCCGTCCTGGACGGCGAGCGGCTGTGCGGGATGGTCTCGATCGGGGATCTGGTCAAGCATGCTTCCGCCGAGCAGCAGGTCGAGATCCAGTACCTGCGCGAGTACATCTCGGGCGGCGCCCACTAGCGGAAACCGTGCGTTTGCGCCGCTCCAAGTCCAAAATCCCCATTGCCCCGCGCCCGTCAGTGCGGGATGCTTGACAGAGCATGGACGCCGCCGCCGCTCGATTGTCGGTATTCCCGACGATCGACCACCCGTGCCGACTCTGTCTGCACCCCCCTTCGGAGAATTGTCCTATGAATCGCTCCCTGTTCCGCACCTTCGCGCTGACCGCAACCTTGTTGTGTACTGCCACGCTCGCGCACGCCTGGCATCTGGAGGGGCGTGTCTACTGTGACGGCACCGGCCTGCCCTACGCGGGCATCACCATCAATGTGGTGTCCGCCACGGGCACTGCGGCTTTCTCGGGTTCCTCGACGACCGACGAGACCGGGCACTACCTGGTCACGCTGCCGGATGTCTCGGGCTGCTTCACCGCCACCATCGCGCTGACCTCCCAGCAGACCGCGGTCAATCCGGCCTCGGGCAGCTACGATTTCTGCACCACGGCCAATGACTACTTGATCGCGCGCGACTGGGTGATCAACGGACCCGAATGCCAGAAATCCGCCGGCCGCTGCTGGCTGACCGCGGGTGGGGCCAAGTTCAGCGCCATCACCGGCACGCAGCTGGGTGAGAACGGACCGCAGCATTCGTGGGGCGGCAATGTGAATCCGGGCTGCAGCCCGACCGCCGGCGATGGTGGCAACTGGAACCATGTCGCCCACGCGCTCAAACTGCATTTCCAGGGTCGCGCGATCACCGTGGTCCGGTGCGGCAATGTCGACGGCATCCCCCCGGGCTCCACTTCGCCGGTGACGCCGTTCAACTACATCGAGTTCCCCGGCACCGGCACGCTCAAGGGCATCCGGGGGAACAAGGCGGACTACGGCACCGTCTATTTCTTCGCCCGCTGTGAGGACCGCAATGAGCCGGGCAGCCAGGGTGTGCGCGACGGGGCGCTCAAGGATCGCTACTTCCTGCAGGTCTATTCGAACCCGGCCGACCCGGCGGGCAGCACGCTGTTGCTGATCGATGTGGACGGTAACCCGGCAACGGTCGATCCGTTGACGATCACCGACGGCAATATGCAACTGCACATCAGCAGTTGCGATTTCGCCGCAACGGTCGCCGCCCAGCCCACGAGTGGCGCTGCGGCCGTCCGTGCGCCTGCGGAGTCGGATATCACGGTCGAGCAGTCGACCGGGGTCTGGTTGTCCCGTTCGCCGAACCCCGCGACCGAGAGCACGGTCATCCGTTTCGGCCTGCCGCGCGATGCGGATGTCTCGATGGCGGTCTACGACCTGACCGGCCGCCGCATGGCCGATCTGGCTGGCGGGAGGATGGAGGCGGGGTCGCACACCACGGTGTGGAACCTGCGTGATCAGTCCAACCAGCGGGTCGGCAAGGGAATCTACTTCCTCCGCATGCGGGTGGATGGCCGGGTCACCAGCAAGACGATCTCGGTCCTGCGATAGCCCAAAACATTCTGCACCAACAAGATAGCTTGTTTTCGGCGGCCACCCCTCCCGGGTGGCCGCCGATTTGACAGGCGTCCACTTGTACCGGGGGCGTCGCCTGTCTAAGCTGCCGCCCGTGCTCTTCAACCCTGCGGGGGCACAGGAGTCATCCCGAACCATTGAACCACGGAGGGTCAGCTATGAAGCGTCTTCTGATTGTCGCCTGTTTGTTCGCGCTCACGACCAGCGCCACCGTTACAGCCGCCGGAGCAGCCGAGGCGAAGCATGCCAAGGGCGGGCTCGGTTTCCACGATTCCTCGGCTCCGATCGGCCTGCGCTGGTGGCTGTCGGGCGAGAAGATCGGCCTCGACCTGGGCCTCGGTTTCAGCTCGACGCCGTCGGACTTCGACGCCACTGAAAAGGTGACGGGCTTTGCGCTGGATGTGGGCGTGCCCCTGGTCATGCACAGCTGGGACAACGCGCATGTGCTGTTCCGGCCGGGCATCCTGTATCAGAGCCAGGGTGTCGGCTTCGACTCGGATCCGGGTGCCGGCTACACGTTCGACACCGAGAACCAGACCACCATGTCCGTCATGGCGGAGATCGAAGCGGAAGTGTTCCTGCGGGACAATTTCAGCGTTTCGGCTTCACACGGCATTGCGTTCCAGTCGTTCGATCCGGGTTTCGGCGCCGACTCCCAGACCTCGTTCGGGACATTCGGCAATAACTTCACGAACATCGGTTTCCATGTGTACTTCCTGGGCGGCGAGCGGTAGGGGTTTCGCCTCGCGTCCAAGCAGGACTTCGGGCCCCCGGGCATCCGCCCGCGGGGCCCGTGGCAATTGCCGGGCTGGCCTCCTTGTTGCATTGAACTCGGAGCGCCGCCCACATTTACAAAGCCGATTTCTCGGGCGGCCTGCGAGCGAGCCGTCCCATGACGAGACGAGGGGGCAGTGTTGAAACCAACGCGTCCGGGCCTGCTGCTGTTGGTCGGTGCCATGCTGCTTCTGGGTTCCGGGTGCACCTCGCGCGGCGGGGCTGGGCGTGACCCCTCGCCCGTGAATGTGCGGGCGCCGTTGAAGAGCCTGATTCGCTCGGGTCGGCACTCCGACCTGCGCTGGCCGGTCTTCTCCGACCAGCGCGCCGAGCTCAAACGACTCTACGAGCGCTCCTCATGGCGGCCCCTGTGGTTGTGGGGTCCGCGCCCGACCGAAGCGGCAACCCAGTTGATCGCACGCATGGCCGCCGCCGACACGCTGGGGCTGGAGCCCGCGGACTACGACGCGCAGTGGCTCGGACGCGAGGCGGGCGAGCTCGCGGCGCCGCTCGCGGCGATCAAACCGAAGCGGCTTGCCCGATTCGACCTCGCGCTCTCGGTCGCTGCTGTGCGGTTCACCTCGGCACTCCATCGCGGCCGGGTCAGCCCGCGGGTGGTGAAGGCGGAACTCTTCCGCCCGCGTGCATCGTTGGCAGCCGAGATGGCCGTGGACTCGCTGCGCGATCCGCATGCGCAGGCCGCCATCCTTGCGCGCCTGCAGCCGCGGCAGCTGCACTACCAGTTGCTCAAGAATGGCCTCGCGCACTATCGCGCCTTGGCGCTGGACACCACGCTCGTGCCCCTGCCGGCGCTGCCCAGTAGCGTCCAGCCCGGCATGCGTCTGGGCGCGGCAGCCCGGTTGCGGCATCTGCTCGAGGCCACCGGGGACCTCAAGCGCGGCGCTCCTTGGAACCCTCGGGCTGGTGCCCACTATTCGCCGGACTTGGTGGCGGCGGTCAAACAATTCCAGACCCGTCAGGGCTTCGCGCCGACCGGAGTGATCGACGCCGCAACCGCCGCGCGGCTCAATCGTCCGTTCGAGCAACGCGTGCGGCAGATCGAACTGGCGCTGGAACGCTACCGCTGGATGCCGGTGGCCTTCGACGCACCGCCCATCATCGTCAATATCCCCGCGTTCCGTCTCGAAGCCTTCCGCAGCGTCGTGGACCGCGAGGACGAGATGCTCAGCATGGATGTCGTGGTTGGCGATGCCACGGACACCCACACGCCGGTGTTCGCCGCCGACATGAAGTACTTGATCTTCCGGCCCTATTGGGAGGTTCCGGCCAGCATCATGACCACCGAGCTGGGCCCCAAGGCGCTGGAGGACCCGAAGTTCCTGGAGGATCAGGGCATGGTGCTTGTGAGCGGCGAAGCCGACGATGCGCCCGAGCTTCCGCCGACGCCCGAGAATCTCGCGCAGATCGGCAAGGACCTGCGAGTGCGCCAGCGTCCCGGCCCGCAGAATGCGCTGGGGCTGGTGAAGTTCCTGTTGCCCAATCCCTACGATGTGTATCTGCATGACACTCCCGCCAAGGGCCTGTTCGCCAAGGCGCGTCGTGACGCCAGTCATGGTTGCATCCGACTGAGCGACCCACCCGCTTTGGCCGCGCATGTGCTTCGCGACCAGCCCGAGTGGACGCTGGAGAAGATCCATGCGGCGATGGAGGGGGAGGACAATCACCGAGTCAATCTCACTCAGCCCATTCCCGTCTTCATCATCTACACCACTGCAGTCGCGCGCGAGAGCGGCGAGGTGTTCTTCTATTCGGATATCTACGGGATGGACAAACCATTGGACCAGATGCTGCGGGCGGGCTATCCGTTCCCGAGATAGGGTCGGCCCGGGTACGGACGCCGGGCTGTTCCTTGTCATCCGGCCGAGCACTGAGGCAGGTTGACCACCCCCGGTGCCCGCATTGCCACACCCCGAGCCTTGGCATGCCCCAGCCCGGCATTTGCCAACCTATCGCCCCATAACGACTTGCGGGCGATTCAGCCGATTCGGACACCCCGGCACCTGACTTGCGCTAAGCGGCTGCGCACGGCCCACCCCGGGAGGTCCCCTGTGACCCAGACCCACCGATTCGCCGCGCTCTGGCTTGGCGCCCTGATGCTGCTCCCCCCTTCTGCACTCCAGCCCCTGCTGGGAACCCCGCCGTCAACCCCTGAACGCGCAGCACTCGGAGAAGCTGGCACTCGCCCGGCGCTGCGGGACATCGTGGGCTCGAGCGGTAATCTGCGGGCCCTGATCGGGATGCCGATCGCGTTGGCGAAGTTCCTCACGCTGCATTCCCTCATCTCCAGCGCGCCGTTCAGTGTGCCCGGCATCCACTCATTGGGGCTGTTGGCAGCCGACGGTGATTCGCTCGTGGTGGTGACCCTCCGGTCATTCACCGCCATGACGGGCGCGCGTATGAATGGCTACCATGTCGGGAACTGGCCCAAGCAGCGCAAGACCGCTGGCGACGCGCGATACGCGAACCCCGCGGGATTCATCGCGGTGACACAGGAGAATGCCTTCACGCCGGTCTCGAAGCGATTTCGCCTGAATGATTTTCTGACCCACGACCAGCAGGCCGTGTGGCCGAAAGTCCTGGTGTTGCAGCCCGTCGTCCTGGACAAGCTCGAACTGGTCGGCGATAAGTTGGAATCCGCCGGTCTGCCCAGCACACTGCACATCATGTCCGGCTTCCGCACGCCGCAATACAACGCCCAGGGTGTCGGCGCCAAGGGCGGGCGCGCCACCGAGAGCCGGCACATGTTCGGCGACGCGGCCGATGTGATCGTGGACGCCGATGGTGACGGCAGGATGGACGACTTGGACGGCGATGGCAGGATCACGATCCGCGACGCGCGGGTGCTCTTTGCCGTGGCCGAAACGGTCGAACTGGAACATCCCGCCCTCGTGGGTGGACTCTCGGCCTACCCGGCGACCTCCGCGCACGGACCCTTCGTGCACATCGATGCGCGCGGAGTGCGGGCGAGGTGGTGACAGAGGGCGAAGGGGAGTAGCGTGGACTTGATCGCGCCCCTGCGGTGATCACTTTCGCGCACGATGAGCATGAGCGGGAGTGCTGCGGGTTGCCAGTCCATGGTGGCCACGCGACCTCCCCCACCCTAGGAGTGCACAGTGACGATGCAGGCAGGCCTGTGGATCGATCATCGCAAGGCAGTCATCGTGATGGTTTCGGATGAAGTCGAGACCACGAAGTCGATTGAATCGAATGCCGAGCGGATCGGAGCCGAGCATTCCGGCGCCTTGGATGAATCGCATCTGAGCAAGGCGGAGGACGCGCGCGAACGACACTTCGATGGCCAGCTCAACAAGTTCTACGATGAAGTCATCGGTTGCGTTCGCGAGGCGGAGGAAGTCTTCATCATCGGCCCGGGCGAGGCGAAGGGTGAACTCAAGGCGCGCTTCGAACGCGGCGGTCTGGGAGACCGCATCGTCGGGGTCGAGACCGTGGACAAGTTGACGGGCCCCCAGATCGCCGCAAAAGTTCGCGCGCGTTTCGCGCAGTAACGGCCTACTGGCTCCCACGGATCGGAGTGAAAGAGTAAGCTGACGGCGGTATCCGCCAGACGCTGCACTCCATCCGAGGGAGCCGATCATGTCCGTCGCCGTCACCGCACTGCCGTCGCAGAGTTCGCTCGTCGCACCGCTTCGCGCACTGGTCGCACTGGTGGTGAAGTCCGAGAAGCGCAAGCTCGGCGAGGTGGCTGTGGTGCTCACCGACGATTCCGCGTTGCGCATCCTGAACCGCGAGTGGCGAGGCATCGATCGCGCGACCGATGTGATCAGCTTCGCCTACGACGAGGACGAGCCGGATGCGCACAAGTTGCCAGTGCACGGCGACTTGGTGGTCTCGATGGATCGCGTCATCGAACAGGCCGAGCGATTCCGGGTGAGCGAGGGCGCCGAGCTGGCGCGTTTGATCATCCACGGCACGCTGCACCTGTGCGGTCACGATCACATGGAGCTGCGCGAGCGCACGGAGATGCGCGCGCATGAGGATCTCCTGCTGGGCAATGCGAGCACCGTGGTGAAGAAGCTGGAACGGGCGCTACCCGTGGCGCGCAAACGCGTGGTGCGCAAGAAGGCGAGCAAGAAGGCGAGCAAGAAGGCGAGCAGGAAGCCAGCTTCGGGCAAGAAGGCCGCGCGCAAACGGACCGCCAAGCGATAACGACACTCGCCGCGCCCAAGCCGCCGACGTGACGCCCCTCGCCGCACCCAGTACGCTACGCGCATGACCCCTTCGGCTCCCGAGTCTCCCGAGAAACCCCCCGGCCCCAGCGTCCTTGGTCGCACTCGCACCTATCTGCTCACCGGCCTCGCGGTGCTCGCGCCCTCGGCGGTGACCCTGTGGGTGCTGTATCGCCTGCTCAACTGGGTGGACAACCTGCTCGGGCGCTACCTGCGCTTCGAAGCGGTCGACTACCACCGCATCCCCGGGCTGGGCCTGCTGGCCACGCTGCTGCTGTTGGTCATCGTCGGCTTCCTTGCCACACTGCTCGGGCAGGGCCCGATCGCGCGGCTGTGGGACCGGCTGCTGCTTCGTATTCCCGGCGTCGGCATCGTCTATGGCTCCACGAAATCCCTGGGCGAGGCATTCCTCAATCAGAAAGAGGAGACCTTCCGCCAGGTGGTCATGATGCAGTGGCCACACCCAGGCATCTGGCGCGTGGGCTTCCTCACCGGGCATGTCAGCCCGCAGCTCAAGGCAACGATCGGCGAGGACCTGGCCTGCGTGTTCCTGCCCCACACGCCCAACCCGGCCTCGGGCTTCGTGCACTTCGTCCCCAAGAAGGATCTGGTCTATCTCGACTGGACCATCGAGGACGGCCTCAAGGTGGTGGTCTCGGGTGGAGTGGTGCAGCCGGGGCCCCCGGCGCCGTCACGCTCGGGAACAACTGCGAGCCGCTGAGAGCCGCGGCCATGGCGATCATCACCACCGAAGGCATCGTGCTCCGCACGCACGCGCTGGGCGATACCAGTCGGATCGTCACTGCCTACACGGGCGACCATGGGTTGCTGAAGTTCGTCGCCAAGGGCGCGCGCAAGTTGCCGTCGCGATTCGGATTCGCACTCGAGCCGTTGTCGCGCTCGCGCTTCACCTTCTATCTCAAGCAGGACCGCGACCTGCACTTGTTGTCGCAAGCCGAGGTGCTGGACCCGTTGGGCAGTCGTCTGGGCGACATCACACGCTTGGCGCATGCGCAGGCCGCGCTTGAGATCGTGGACCGGTTGGTCTGGGGCGAGGAGCCGCATCCGGCGCTCTATGCGCTGCTGCAACAGACGCTGGCGGGGTGCGCCTCGGCCACCGTTGCGTCACTGCCGGCGGTGACGCTGGCGTTCCAGCTTCAGCTGGCGAGCGAGCTGGGGTACCGTCCCCGGCTCGACGCATGCGCCCAGTGTGGTAAAGGAGTATCGCTGCGCCGGGTGTTCTCGCCCGAGCGGGGCGGACTCCTGTGCGACGATTGCGCCCGACACAGTGGCGCGGCCGTCGTGCTGTCGCCCGAAGCGCTCGCGTCTTTCGCATTGCTGCTGTCGCGCCCGATCGGCGATGCGGGCGAGTACATCGAGATCCCCCGCGCGGGAGAGTTGTTCCGCGTGGTGGAGGACTTTCTCCGCACCCACTTCCAGCGCTTCCAGGGGCTCCGGTCCCTCGAGGTGCTGAGATCCTTGAATGAACGCTAGACCCGGAGGCTTCCCGGTGCAGACGCTGGATCCCAAGCAGTCGCTGCAGGCGATGATCCTTGCGCTCGAGCAGTTCTGGGCCGCGCGCGGCTGTGTCATCCAGCAGCCGTACCCTTCCGAGGTGGGAGCGGGGACATTCAACCCCGCCACATTCCTGCGGGCGTTGGGACCCGAGCCGTGGCGGGTGGCGTATGTCGAACCCTCGCGCCGGCCCAAGGATGGCCGGTACGGCGAGAACCCGAACCGCTTCCAGCAGTTCTTCCAATACCAGGTGTTGCTCAAGCCCGCGCCGGGCGATGTGGTGCAGCAGTACTTCAGTTCACTCGAGGCGATCGGCATCGATCCGCGCGAGCACGATATCCGTCTGATTGAGGATGACTGGGAGAGCCCCACGCTGGGCGCCGCCGGGCTTGGCTGGCAGGTGCTCATGGACGGGACAGAGATCTCGCAATTCACCTATTTCCAGCAGTGCGGCGGGCTCGAGTTACCCATGATCTCGGCCGAGCTCACCTATGGTCTCGACCGCATCGGCATGATGCTGCAGGCGCGCGAGCGGGTTCAGGACCTGATGTGGGCGCCGGGTGTCACCTGGGGCGACCTGTGGCTGCGCAACGAAGTCGAGTGGTCGCATTACAACTTCGAACAGGCGCCGGTCAAAGAGCTGTTCGAGATGTTCCGCATCTGGGAGAGCGAGGCGGGCCGGCTGCTGGACCTGAAGCTCGTGAGTCCCGGCTACGACGCGGTCATCAAGTGTTCGCACATGTTCAATCTGCTGGATGCGCGCGGCGCGATCTCGGTGAGCGAGCGCGTGGGCTACATCGGTCGGGTGCGGCAGATCGCGCGCAAGGCCGCGTTGGCGTATCACCATCTGCGCGCCGAACTGGGCTACCCGCTCATTCCCGAACTCGCCGAACGCGAGCGCTGGCTGGCGCACTACGCCGACGGCCAGGCACGCAATCAGGCCCAGGCCGCCAAGCGCGCCGCCAAGGAAGGTGCGCGATGAGCCGCGACCTGTTGTTCGAGATCGGCATCGAGGAGCTGCCCAGCAGTTACTGCATGCCCGCGGTGGAGCAACTCGCCGACAGCGTGCGCCGTGGACTCGCGGACCTGCGCCTCTCGCACGGCGAAGTGCGTGCGTTCGCGACCCCCCGCCGGTTGGCGCTTCTGGTGACGGGCGTGGCGGCGCGCCAGACCGACTTTGCGGAGGAGGCCATGGGTCCAGCCGCCAAGGCGGCGTTCGACGCCGAGGGCAAGCCGACCAAAGCGCTGCTCGGATTCTGCGCGGGCAAGGGCGTGGAGGTGAGCGCCGTGCGCCGAGTCGAGACGCCCAAGGGCGAGTATGTGGCTGTGACCGTGCAGCACACGGGCAAGGCGGCGGGCGATGTGCTGGCCAGCATGCTGGCCGCGGCTGCCACGAAGCTCAACTACCCCAAGTCGATGCGTTGGGATGACGGCGACTATCGCGCGGGCCGGCCGGTGCGCTGGTTGGTGGCGCTGCTGGGCGAGGAAGTCCTGCCGGTGCTGGCATTCGGGCTGACAGCGAGCCGCACCAGCTATGGGCATCGCGTGTTGTCGCCCTCGGCAGTCAAGCTCGCGACGCCCGCGAGCTACCTCGAAGCGATGCGCGCGGTGAAGGTGCTGGCCGATCCCGGGGAGCGTCGCGCGACCCTGGTGAAGCAGATCGATGCGCTCGCGCTTGCAGCCGGCGGCCGGGTGGTGGCCGACGACGACCTGATCGACATCAATACTTTTCTGGTGGAATGGCCCACCTCGTTCGAGGGGCGCTTCGACGCCAAGTACTTGGAGCTACCGCGCGAGGTCATTGTCACGGCGCTGCGGGAGCACCAGCGGTTCTTCGCGGTCGAGCGCGACGATGCCACACTGGTCCCGTGCTTCGTGGCGACTCGCAATGGCGATTCGCATGGGCTCGAAGTGGTGCGGCGCGGCAACGAGGGCGTGTTGGTGGCGCGGCTGGAGGACGCGAAGTTCTACTGGGACACCGACCTCAAGCACAAGCCCGCCACTCTGGTCGACAAGCTCGAGAGCGTGGTGTGGATGGAGGGGCTGGGGTCGCTCAAGGCCAAGGCGGAGCGCCTTCAGCTTCTGGCGGGTTGGCTCGCGGGCCAGTTGGCGCCCGCGGCAGCCGATGCCGCAATGCGCGCAGCGCTGCTCGCCAAGACCGATCTGCTGG
>JANLOU010000287.1:0-1620 GCA_031366735.1 Candidatus Eiseniibacteriota bacterium | reverse complement strand
GGCAGGACGGCCGAGCGCAGGGCGGCGCGCGAGCGGACCAAAACGCATATCGAACCTGCCCCGGCGCAGGTTGACCAGCGTGCGCGCCGCGACGAGGTGATCCCATGGTTGCGCCGACTGGGACTCCGCGTGGACGAAGCCAAGCGCGGCGCCGCGATGTGCGACGACATGCCCGACGCATCGCTCGAGGATCGGGTGCGGTTCGCGCTCTCCGGGCTTGCACGGGAGCGATTCCGTCGAACTGCTCCCCTGGCGGGCGCTGCCGGCTGATGCAGAGGCGCCAGAAGGCATTTAGCATGCGGAACCTCCCGAGGGCGGCCCCCGCCCGGGCTGGGCTCGCCGGACAGGTGGGAACCCGTTCGAGTTTCGTGCGTCCATCCCTGTGCAAGGAAGGAGTGCCCACTGGCCGACGCCGAAGAACTCGCCCTGATCGCCCGGATCCGGGCGCGCGAGCCCTCGGCGCTCACGACGATCTTCGAGCGCTACGGGACTGCCATGACCACATTGGCTGCAAGCATGCTGCGCGATCGGACCGAAGCCGACGATGTGGTGGAGGAGGCGCTGTTGCGCATCCACGCCGCCGGGGCCTCGTTCCGGGGCGAACGGGGCTTGCGCACCTGGGTGCTGCGCATTGCGGCCAACCTGTGCCGCGACCGGTTGCGGCGGCGCAAGTTCACGGCGCCACTACCGAACCCGGATCACGAGGACCCGTTCGCGGCGGCCGGACTCATGTTCGATCCCTCGGCGGCGATGGACGAAGCCATCGATGGCAAGGTGTTGATGAGGGCGCTCGAGCGGGCGATTGCGGCCCTGCCCGAGGATCAGCGTGAGGCGGTGGTGATGCGGCACCGATTGGGATTGTCGTACGCCGAGATGACGGGGATGCTGGGAGTGCCCGAGGGCACGGTCAAGTCACGACTCGCTCGCGCGCTCGGAGCCCTGCGCCAGGCGATGGAGGAGTTCCGGTGAATCATCATGACGCGAATGACGCACGACTCGAACGGCTGATCGCCGCGACCCACGCACCGGCCGACCCGGCGGTGTTGGCGCGTGCCCGCGCGCGAGTTGCCGCGATGGCCGAGCCGAGCGAGCCGGGATGGGTGCGCTGGCTGGCGCGCCCGGTCGCTCTGGCGGCGTCAGGCGGCTTGCTCGCGGTGAGTCTGGCGGCGGGGGGTTACTTGCTGCGAGGAGCCACGAGCACTGCAGCTGAATCCGCTAACAGCACCGAGGCGGTGGCGGTCAGCGACTTGCTGGGCGACGACGGCAGCTACGGACTGGTGTTTGAAGCGAGCGGCGCCGAGCAGGCCACGATCGGGGATAGCGGGAGCATCCGATGACGCGCGGACAGTTGGTCATCGCGCTGACCGCCGCATTCCTGGTCGGAAGCTCGGTGGGGGTGCTCGGCGGCATCGTGTTCGCGCGATTCGTGCTGTTGCCGCACCACGCGATGTTCGCGGACCACGCGGGCCCCGGTCCCGATTTTGGCCCCGGTCCCGGCCCCGGTCCCGGCGCTGGTCCCGGCCCCGGCGGAGGCTTTCCGCCCGGCGGTCCCGAACGGCATCTCGCGCGATTGTCGCGCGCACTCAAGCTCAGAGAGCAGCAGCGCGAGCGGCTCGCGGC
>JANLOU010000282.1:0-5141 GCA_031366735.1 Candidatus Eiseniibacteriota bacterium | reverse complement strand
TTGCCGCAGTGCCGTCGCCCATGGAGCCGTCCATGGTGCAGTTCGACAGCGCGGGGAAACTGCGGTCCAGCCGGTACGGATAGACCATGTCGAACGCCTGCGTGGGCCGCCACGGGGAGATGCTGTTGGGCAGGTAGTGGTCGCGCGTGTCCCAATACATCGTGCCGCCGATGCGATGCTGCTGCATCGCCTGCTTGTAAGCGACCTTCTCGGCCCAACCCACGACGGTGTCATTGCGCCCGCAGAACACGAAGATGGGCACCGAGGCACTCGCGGCCTCGCTCTGCGCTTGCTTGCAGCCATCCATCCAATCGAATACCGGGACTTGATTGTCGAGGGGTAGATTCTGATCCACGCTGCCCCACATGCGGTCGAGCGAGGGGCGCAGTTGGTACGGCGGCTCCGGCTGGAAGTTGAAGACGAGCTTGGGGATCAACGATAGCGCTGCAGCGATCCGGTCGGGGTGGTGGTAGGCGAAGAAGAACGCGAACGAGCCGCCCATGGAGCCGCCCTGAGCGTAGACGCGCATGGGATCGTAGTTGAGCGCTGTTTTGGCCCAGTCCAACAAGAACAGCACGCGCTTCTCGCTATAGCGCTCGACAGGCCCCTCAAAGGCGATCGGGTTGTCATTCTTGGTGATGTCGTACGAAGGGGCATATCCCAGATAGAAACTGGCGACATCCTGATTCGGCAGGTACTCGTCGAACGACAATGCCCAGTCGCCGTAGTGGCCCGAAGTCATGATGGTGTTGATCAGGCTTCCGCCGCGGCCGTGGCCATTGATGGTCATCGGTCGGCCGGGAATCCCGCGGATGATTCCCAAGTGTGTCGGCCAGCCCATCCGTGAGCACATCGCCGGGAAGTCAGGGCGGTCGATATTCGAGGTGAACAACACTCGATCCTCGAATACGACAGGCCAGGTCACGAGCCGTTGGAAGATGGGCTTGGGAGTCTCCAACCATTCGATGAGGGGCTCGAGAAGCGTGTTCTCTCCGGGCCTGAACACGAGGTACTCGCCCCGACCTGCGGATTCGGCCGTGACGGCGTACCAACGCTGGCGGGAGGTGGGTGGCGTGATCACCAGCAGTCCACGCGAAGGCGAGAGCGGCGTGGCAAGACTATCGGTCCGGAATGTGAGGATCTGACCCAGCAGCGTCGACATGCGGCGGTCGACTGCGCTCGAGTCACCAACCTCACCCATGATCTCGCCGCCGTCGTACAGGGACTGCGCGTTCTCCACCGAACTCGAGCAGGCGTATGCGCGGTATGTCCAATTGACGCCCGGGAGGTTGTTCCAAGTCAGGAATGTCTGGCCGCCGCGCTGCGTGGCAGTCAGGCCAGTCACCGTTCTGGCGCCTGCAAACGCAAGGGACGGCAGCACTGTCATCACCGAGAGGATGTAGGACAGGATGCGGGTGGCGCGCATAGGGGACCTGTGAGGGGCTGGGGGGAATCAGCAAAGGGACTGCCGGAGCGTACCGGTTCTCGGGCCTGATTAGAACAGGAATCTTGACATCCCCGGGACCGGAATGCACTGCACAAAAGTGCAGGCCTCGGACCTGTTGCCCATCATACGAGAGAGCCCCCCGAGGTATCGCTCCTCGAAGGGCTCTCGTTTTGGATCCGCTCGGCTACTTGGTGGCGATGCGCATTCCGTAGAACGACCGGTACACGAACACCAATGCGATCAGCATGAACACCGCGGCAACCGGGATCTGGATGGCCGGGTTCGCCACGGCCATCTCGACCGCCAGCAGGCCGAACAGCGTGGTGAACTTGATGATCGGGTTGAGCGCGACCGAGGAGGTGTCCTTGAACGGATCGCCCACCGTGTCGCCGACGATGGTGGCGTCATGCAACTCGGTACCCTTGGCGTTCAGCTCGACCTCGACAACCTTCTTGGCATTGTCCCAGGCGCCGCCGGCGTTCGCCATGAAAATGGCCTGGAACAGGCCGACCACGGCAATGCTGACGAGGTACGAGATGAAGAACACCGGATTGAAGAAGGCGTACGCGATCGTCAGACAGAAGATCACGATGAATATGTTGAACATCCCATCCTGTGCGTACTTCGTGCAGATCTCCACGACGGTACGCGAGGTCTCGATGCTCGCCGCCTCGGCCGAGTCCAGCTTGATGTTCTTCTTGATGTAGTCCACCGCGCGGTAGGCGCCGGTGGTCACGGCCTGCATCGATGCCCCCGTGAACCAGTACACCGTGCCGCCACCCATGAGCAGGCCGAGGAGCACCATCGGATCGAGCAGGTCGAGCTTGAAGTTCTGCGCACCCATGGCATCCAAACCAAAGTGCTTCTGCAGGGTCAGCACGATCGAGAACAGCATCGTTGTCGCGCCAGCGACTGCGGTGGCGATCAAGACCGGCTTGGCCGTGGCCTTGAAAGTATTACCCGCGCCGTCGTTGTCCTCGAGGAAGTGCTTGCCCTTCTCGAAGTCGGGCTTGAAGCCGAACTGCTTCTCGATCTCCTGCGCCACGCCCGGGGTCGACTCGACCTGCGAGAGCTCGAAGATCGACTGGGCGTTGTCGGTCACTGGGCCGTACGAGTCAACGGCGATGGTGACCGGGCCCATGCCGAGTAGCCCGAACGCCACAAGACCGAATGCGAACACCGAGCCATACGCCATGCCAGGATTGAGGAATGCGTTGATCGGGCCCGAGAACTGGAATGAGATGTAAAGGAGGGCGGCCAGCGTCAGGCCCATCCAGAACACCGAGAAGTTACCGGCCACCAATCCCGAGAGGATGTTGAGCGAGGCACCGCCCTCTTTGGAGGCCGACACGACTTCCTGCACATGCCGCGAGTGCGCGCTCGTGAACGCCTTGGTGAACTCGGGGATCACCGCAGCGGCCAGCGTGCCGCACGAGATGATGACCGAGAGGGTGAACCAGATGTTCCCGCCGAGCGGCGCCAGCAGCCACTTGGAGGCGACGAAGGTGATGATGATCGAGAGGATCGAGCAGACCCACACCAGGCTGGTGAGCGGCGCCTCGAAGTCGATCTTATCCTTGCCGGAGTTCTGCGCCCGAGCGACCGCGCCGTTGACCAGATAGGACACGATGCTCGTGCCGATCATGAGCACGCGCATGACGAAGATCCATACCAGGAACAACGCCTTGTGCTCGGGCATGACGGCCAGCGCGATGAAGGTGATGAGCGCAACGCCCGTCACGCCGTAGGTCTCGAATCCGTCTGCGGTGGGGCCGACCGAGTCGCCGGCATTGTCGCCGGTGCAGTCGGCGATCACACCGGGATTACGCGGATCGTCTTCCTTGATCTTGAAAACCACCTTCATCAGATCGGAGCCGATATCCGCGATCTTCGTGAAGAGGCCGCCCGCGATGCGCAGTGCCGAGGCGCCAAGCGACTCGCCGATGGCGAAGCCAAGGAAGCAGGCCCCCGCGCGATCCGCCGGGACCCACAAGAGGATCGCGAGCATCATGAGGAGTTCGACGCAGATCAGCAGCACACCGATGCTCATGCCCGCCTGCAGCGGGATCTCGTACACCTTGAGAGGCTTCCCGGTGAGCGAGGCGAACGCAGTGCGTGAGTTGGCGAAGGTATTCATCCGGATGCCGAACCACGCGACCCCGTAGGATCCGAGGATGCCCAGCACCGAGAATGCGAGGATGGTGGCGACGCGCCCGGCGTCCAGATGCTGGATGAATCCGAAATAGTAGACGATACAGGCGCCGATGAAGAGCTCCAGCACCATGAGCAACTGGCCCTGCTTGAGCAGGTAGGCCTTGCAGGTCTCGTAGATGATGTGCGAGACGTCGAGCATCGCCTTGTGGGCCGGCATCGCCTTGACCTGATTGAACATCATGAGGCCGAACGCCATGCCCAGAACGCAGACCACGAGTCCGTAGACCAGTAGCTGCCTCTGGCCGCCGTCCAACGTCGGGAGCTGCAGGTCCAATTCGCTGGCGAACGACATCGCCGGCAACAACATCCCCATGACAAGGGCGAGCAGGCCGGGCACGGAGAGTTTCCGCAGGGCGGTTCCCGCGGTGCGGAACAGCTTCATTCGGTGCTCCTACTAGTAGTGGTCAGGCTTTCCGACGGGATGCGCCGGAGGGTCCCGAGGGATCGGGCAGCCGCAAGGGATGCAGATGGGGATGCGGCCCGAACTTCGGGTAGGTTGGCTGTCTCCCGGTGCCGGGGGACCCCGACGCCGGAAGGACCGGGAGAATAGCTGAGCAGTCCGGGATTCCACAAGGCGCCGAGGGGGCCGCTGACGCCGGGCCGCAGCACGCTTCATGATGGCTTCATCGGTGGGCCCGATGGTGTCGGGGCGGCCGGGCGGAGCGGCATCGGATCGGAGGGCTGGCGTGGCAGTCGGGCGGATCCTGGTGGTGGACGACGAGCGGAAGATCGTCGAGAGCTGCCGCCTGTACCTGGAGCACGCCGGGTACGAGGTGATCGCGGCCTACAACGGCACGCAGGCGCTTGAGGAGCATGGCGCGACCCATCCCGACCTGATCGTGCTCGACCTGATGCTGCCGCGGCTCGATGGCCGCGAAGTGTGTCGGCAGTTGCGCGCGAGCGGCGCGAAGACGCCGATCCTGATGTTGACCGCGCTGGTTTCCGAGGAGGACCGCGTCGCGGGGCTGGATCTGGGCGCCGATGATTACCTGACCAAACCGTTCAGTCCGCGCGAGTTGGTCGCGCGTGTGCGCGCGATCCTGCGGCGCGCGCCGGTGCCCGGGCCGACAGCAGTGCTGCGCTTCGTGGGACTCGAGCTCGACGCGGATCGACTGGACGCGATTGTCGCGGGGACGCCGGCGCGGCTCACGCGCAAGGAGTTCGCGCTCGTGTCGGCGCTGGCGCGGCATCCGCAGCGAGCCTTCACGCGCGCACAACTGGTCGAAGCTGCGCTCGGCGATGAGGCCGAGGTGCTCGAGCGGACGATCGATGTACACATCATGAACCTGCGCCGCAAGATCGAGGTCGATGCCGCGGCGCCGCGCTTCGTGGTGACCGTGCACGGCGTGGGCTATCGATTCGAGGGGACGCCATGCGAGTGAGCCTGCGCTGGCGCATGGGGCTGGCGATCGTGCTCGTGGGCGCCGCGACGCTGATGGCGACCACCGAGTTCTCGCAGCGCACGCTCAACGAGGAGTTC
>JANLOU010000264.1:0-4240 GCA_031366735.1 Candidatus Eiseniibacteriota bacterium | reverse complement strand
AGGCGCGCATCTTGTTCGCCAACCCGATGCCGCGACCCTCCTGACGCAGATACAGCAACACCCCCGAACCACGCTTGGCGATGTGTTCGCATCCCTGCGCTGCGATTGTGGCCCGCAGCTGCGCGCGGCCATGGGCGCGATCGCCAAGCGTGGTTCGGGGGTGTTGCTGTATCTGCGTCAGGAGGGTCGCGGCATCGGGTTGGCGAACAAGATGCGCGCCTACGAGCTCCAGGATCAGGGTTTCGATACCGTGGAGGCCAACCTGCGGTTGGGCTTCCCTGCCGATCTGCGCGACTACGGCATCGGCGCGCAGATCCTTGCGGATCTGGGGCTGCACAAGATCGAGCTGCTCACGAACAACCCCCGCAAGATCGTCGGGCTCGAGGCATTCGGGCTCGAAGTGGTGGGGCGCATTCCCGTTCAGGTGAAGCCCAATCGCCATAACCAGCGCTATCTCTCGACCAAGCGTGACAAGCTCGGCCACTTACTCGAGCTCAAAGCGAGTGGGCGATGAGCGTCTCCGAACTCGTGCCCACGCCCGATGCCCAGGGCGCGCGCTTCTGTGTGTTGGCGGCGCGTTGGAATGAAGTGCATGTGCAGCGGTTGGTGGATGCTGCGCTCGAGACGCTCCGCCATCGCGGCGCGAGCGAGGAAGCGCTGGAGTTGCGCTGGGTGCCAGGAAGTTACGAGCTGCCGGTGGCGGCCAAGTGGGCTGCGGAGTCCGGGCGGTTCGATGCCGTGCTCGCGTTCGGCGTGGTGCTGCGCGGCGAGACGGAACATTTCCGACTGGTGGCCGATGCGGCCTCGGAGGGACTCATGCGGGTGATGCTCGACACGGGCGTGCCCGTGCTCAATGGCGTGCTCGCCGCGTACGATGTGGCGCAGGTCGAGGCGCGCAGCGGCGGCGAGATGGGCAACACCGGCGCTCAGGTGGCGCTGGCGGCGGCATCGATGGTGCAGCATCGCCGTCAGGCGGAGGCCCGGTGAGCGCTCCAGCGCAGGGAGCGCGCCGCAGGGCGCGCGAGGCCGCATTCCGCGTGGCGTTCCAAGCAGATGTGGCGGGGGACTCGTACGAGTTCGCCTGGCAATTGCGGCGGGAGGACGAACCACAACTCACCGATGACCAGCGGGAGTTGATCTCCGATGTGGTGAAGATGCTGCAGGAGCGAGGCGCCGAAGTCGACGGGCTGTTGCGCGAATGCGCGGAGCACTGGCCGCTCCAACGCCTGGCCGCCACCGACCGGGCCGTGCTGCGGATCTCCGTGGCCGAGATGATGGCGCGCCCCGGCACGCCGGTGCGGGTCGTGATCGACGAAGCCATCGAGATCGCGCGCGAGTACGGCAGCCCCGAGTCGGGTCGGTTCGTCAATGGGGTGCTCGACCGTGCCGCACGCCGCCTGCGCGTTGAGGAGTTCTGATGCGCTTGGCGATCCTCTCCGATATCCATGGCAACCTCGACGCGCTCGACACGGTGCTGGCCGATGTGGATCGTCGCGGCGTGGATGCCATGGCCTGCCTGGGGGATTTCGTGGGATACGGGGCGTCGCCCAATGAATGCATCGAGCGATTGCTCCCGCGGATCGAGGTCGCGGTCGCGGGCAATCATGACTTTGCGGCCTGTGGTCGCATCCGGCTGGGTTACTTCAATCCCGACGCCGCCGCCGCGGCTCGCTGGACCACCGAGCATCTGAAGCCCGAGCATCTCGAGTACCTGCGCAATCTGCCCTACTCCGTGCAATGGCGCGGGCACCGGCTGGTGCATGCGTCGCCGACGGAGCCCGAGGAATGGAACTATGTGTTCTCTCCCAACGATGCCGCGGTCGAGATGGAGCATGTGGTCGAGGACATCTGCCTGATCGGCCACTCGCACTACCCGGGCACCTTTGAGATCGAAGGCGATCATGTGCGCTACACGCGCGAGGAGAAGGTCGCGGGCGGGCCGGGCCGACGCTATCTGGTGAATGTGCCCAGCGTGGGCCAACCGCGTGATGGGGACCGGCGCGCGGGCTATCTGTTATTCGACGATTCCTCCCGCGCATTCGAGCATGTGCGCCTGGAGTACGACATTCCCGCGGCGATGGAGCGGATCCGCGCTGCGGGGCTGCCGCCGTTCCTTGCGGACCGGCTGCAGTGGGGCGAGTAGGGGGGCAGTCCATGGCGCGCGTTTCCACACTCGACCACTGGGAGTCCTACTGGAAGGGGCACCGTCAGGACATCGAGGACACCTACTCGACCGGCGGGCGGCTCGTGCGCGAGGCGCTGGCGGACGGTCCGATCGAGGGTCGCATCGTCATGGAGATCGGAGCGGGCTCCGGCCGCGACCTGCTCGAGCTGGCGCGCTTGGGCGCGCGGGGTGTGGTGCTCGACTATTCGCCGGCTTCGCTCGCTTTGGTCAAGGCGCAGGCCGTGGCGCAGGGCATCCCGGTGATGTTCGTGCAGGCGGACGCGACGCGCATGCCGTTCCGCGATGGCGCGATCGATGTGTCGTTCCACCAAGGGCTGCTGGAACACTTCCGTGACCCGATGCCTTTGCTGAACGAGAACGCGCGCGTGACGCGCTCGGGTGGCCGCATGATCGTGGATGTGCCGCAGACCTTCCATCTGTACACCCTCATGAAGAACGGCCTGATCCTCGCGAATCGCTGGTTCGCGGGGTGGGAGACGCAGTTCACGCCCGGCCAACTGGAACGCCTGTGCGCCGCGACCGGGATGGAAGTGGTGCGCACCTATGGCGAGTGGATGGTGCCGGGGCTGTGGTATCGCGTGCTGCGCGAGGTCGTGAAGCGCGGGCTGGGCGTGAAGCTCCCGCTCCATCCCGAAGGCCCAGCGTTCTGGTCGGATGGCTGGCAGAGCCTGCGGCGCGGATTGCGTGGCCAGCGCTGGTCGCTGTACACATGTCATGTGATCGGCACCGTGGCTCGCAAGCGATGACTTCGTCGCCGCACCTGCTCGCGATCAACTTCCGCGACCCCGCGCACCCCGAGGCGGGCGGAGCAGAGCTGCATCTTGAGGAGATCCTGCTCGAAGGCGTGCGCCGTGGCCACCGGGTGACTTGGCTGGCGAGCACATTCCAGGGAGGCGCGCGCGAGGCCGAACACCGTGGCATGCGCATCGTTCGCCGCGGCGATTGGTACGATTTCAATCTCACGGTCCCACGCGTGCTGGCTCGCGAGTTCTCGGGGTCGAATACGCCGGACCTGGTGATCGAGGACATCAACAAGGTGCCCTGTTTTGCAGCGCAATGGACCAAGGCCCCCGTTGCCGTGATCGTGCCGCACCTCTTCGGTACCGCCGCCTTCCAGGAAGCCAATCCATTGATCGCCAGCTATGTCGTGCTGCTGGAATCGTTCATCCCGCGCGCCTACGCCCGCTCGCGCTTCCTCGTGATCAGCGAAAGCACACGCGACGACCTGATCGCGCGCGGAGTAGGGCGCGAGCGTATCCATGTGGTGCACTGCGGGCTGGATCACACGCGCTATCGGCTCGACCCGGGGGTCGCCAAAGCCGCGCAGCCGACGCTACTGTTCGTGGGTCGCCTGCGCCGCTACAAGGGACTCGACTGGGTGCTGCGAACGCTGCCCGAGTTGCTGCGAGTCGTGCCCGAAGCTCGGCTTCAGGTGATCGGGGACGGTCCGTGGGGCGCGCCGCTGCGCGCTCAGGCCAGCAAGGCCGGCGTGGCGCATGCGGTCGACTTCCTCGGCTTCCAGCCGCTCGCCGAGAAGGTGAAGCGCATGCAGGCCGCATGGGCCGTGGTCCAGCCGAGCCCGAAGGAGGGCTGGGGGCTCACCGTGGTCGAAGCCGGTGCGTGCGGCACTGCCGTGGTTGCTGCGGACAGCCCTGGACTGCGCGACTCGGTCCGCCGGGATGAGACCGGCCTGATGGTGCGCTACGATGATGACGCGGGGTTGCTGGATGCCTTTCGGCGTGTGCTGACCGACACGGTGCTGCGCGATTCACTGGGAGCCGCTGGCGTGCGATGGGCGGCCCAGTTCCGCTGGGACGACTGTGCGCGCCGTTCGCTCGATGTATTGCTCGGGGAGGGAAAGGTCTGATGGCGGGCAGCCCCTCAGGACGCGCCGCGATACTATTGAGTGCCAAGGTGGCCATCAGCGTTGCGCTGTTCGCGTGGCTGTTCCAGCGCGTGCAGTGGAGCAATATCGTGGCCAGCATCGAACGGGCCCATTGGGAGTGGCTCGGCGCTGCGTTCGGACTGTTGGTCCTGAGCAACATCCTTGGGGCC
>JANLOU010000207.1:0-4288 GCA_031366735.1 Candidatus Eiseniibacteriota bacterium | reverse complement strand
GTGCACGAGCCGATCATGGCCTTGTCGAACGTGAGTTTCTCGGTCGCCACCTGATCGGCCGGGAACGCATTGCCCGGGCTGAATGGCTTCGCGATCATTGGGACAACCGCCGAGAGTTCGAGTGTTTCGTCGATCTCGTATTGGGCCTGGGCTCCGGGCGAGAGCCGCGGGTAGGGCAGGTCCTGCATCCCCTTGGCATCGAACCACGCGTAGGTGATGTCGTCTGGCGCAAAGATCCCGTTGAAGCTCTCCGCTTCCGCCATCATGTTGCAGATGGTGTTGCGATACGCGATCGGAAGCTGCTTGCCGGCGTCCACGAACTCCACGCTCATGCCCTGCGACTGCTTCGCGCCCCAGCGGCGCAGCACTTCGAGCACGATATCCTTGCCGCTCACCCACGGCTTCAATGCGCCGGTGAACACCACGCGCCGCGCCTGGGGAACGGTCATATACACATAGCCGGTGCTCCAACCAAAGCCCAGCGTGGTGGACCCCACGCCAATGCCGATTGCGCCATAGGCGCCATACGCGCGGCTGTGCGAGTCCGCCCCGGGGATCACCATTCCCGGCTGGACCAGGCCCTGTTCGGGAAAATAGAAGTGGAAGATGCCGTCACCCGGGTTGGCGTAGTACGGCTTCTCGAGCCCCTGCTTGGCGGCGAACGCGCGCCCGATGCTGGTCTGCTTCTCGTCCGCCTCGACGCCCGTGAAGACGAAATGGTCATTCGCAATGGCGATCTGCCGCGGCGCAATGGTGTTCCCACCCGTGATCTGGTTGAAAGTGTGGATCGAGAACGGTGCCGTGCCATCGCTTGCCGGGAGCAGGTCGGAATAAACCCGCAGCGTCGCTCCCGGTCGCACTTCAGCGTTCTTGTCCACGCGATGCGCCCAGAGAATCTGCTCGGTCGTGGTGAGCTTGCTCGCCGTGACCGCATCGGGCCAGACAATGCTGGGCTGCGTCTCGACACTGCTACGGAACTCGCGCCGGCCCATCGCGAAGATGCCGCCCGTGCGGCGGATCTCGTCCTCCTTGGGAGTGAGCGGAACGGGATCGTAGCGGGTGTTGCGCGTCAGATTGCGCAACGCGCGCGTGTCGGGATCGAACTCGAACTCATCGCCGTCCTGCGCGTCAGCCACCGCTTCGGGGCTCTGCACCACATGGAGTCCCAGATTGAACGAGTTGCGGCGGAAGATATCGCCCATGTTGTTCCCGCACACCACCACCAACTCGAGTCCGACTTCTTCCGCCACACCCTTCAAGCCCGCCGGACTCATCTCGCGCGACGAACCAATCGCGAAACGGTCACCGGCCACAACGAATGTCTGCCCGGCGTGCACGCGCGCCCGGAAATCGGGCATGAGGTAGCGGAACGAGCCGGACTTCCACTTCTCGTCCAAGGTCTCGAGGCTCTCGCTCACACAGTCGGCCGCAGGCGTGATCTGGTCGGTATCGATCGCGTCGAGTTTCCTGCCCGGGGATCTGGGGTCCCAGAAAATCAGCGCGCTCCCACGCAGGGTGCGCGGGCCGGCTGTCCCGGCGGCGGTGTCAGCGGCGGTGGCGCCGCCAAGGGAGTCTAGCGTCACCCCCGGCTTGAGCCGGGCAGGTTGAAGCGTATGCATGCGGAATCCCCTTGCGGGATGACAGGAGCGAAAGGTTCGCGGATCAGCCGCGATGCTAGCGGCGGCGAGAGGTGGGAGCAACTCGCCGCGGGCACACTCGCAGGGGAACCCGGCGCGCGGGATTCACGCCGCGCGCACGGAGCGCGAAGCCCCGTAGACCCGGACCTCGAGCACGCGCCGCTTGTTCACCAGCAGCGTGCCACGGGGCGAGGTGAGCGGGAAGAAATCCTCGTCCGAGTTGAGGAAGTCCGAGGTCCGATTGGACTCCTGCGGTAGTTCCATCGCCAACACACCCTCGAAGACGGCCCCACCGATCAAGCGAACGCGAACACGCTCTTCGCGCGTGAACATGAACGCGGGTGGGCGCACATGGATCGGCTGCACCTCGGGCCCCGCGGAGACCCACTCGATCGCAACGCGATTCACCAACAGGATCGCGTCGTCCTCCGTGCGATGGAACGGCACCACACGCGTCGGCGTGTTCAATCGCTCCAGCAAAGTCTCGGGGCCTTCGTGCATTTCGGCGTACGGTGCCAACGAGAGCGAGCCCGCAGCCGCGGCTTCACCCAAAAGGGCGATGTGCACTGGAACCTTGATCTTCTCGATGTATCCCGCTGACATGGAATGCCTACCTCCTCGAGGGTCCACCTCGGCGGTATCGGCACGAACGCGTCGGACCTGAGGGGGGCGCCCGCGCGCAGCCCTAATCAAGAACGATCAGGCGCCCCGTCTCGGATCGGTCCGCCACCCGTAGGCGCACGAAGTACACCCCGGGGCTGACCCGCTGACCGCGGTCGTCCCGCCCATCCCACGGCAGCGCGTACGAACCCGCCGCCCGCCAACCGGAAGCGAGCGTACGCACTGCGCGGCCGTCCACTGCAAGGATGTCCAGTTGAATGCGCTGGGCGGCTGCCAGTTCGAATCGTACCGATGAGCGCTCGCGCATCGGGTGCGGCACCGAGGGCAACAGCCGCGTGAGCGGTCCACGCACCGGGGCCGGCACTCCCACCGACGCGGCCGAGGTCACATGCAGGAAGTCCCAGGTCGCGCTGAATGGGGCCGCGCCACGCGAGGTGGCGAGGATGCCCACGGCTAGCGATTGCGAAGTGCGGATCGCGGAACGCACCGCGGATGAGGTCGGCGGAGTCAGTGCGGGTCCGGCGTCGACAATCGCGCCTGCATCCACCTGATAGCGCGGGCGGACGGTGCCCGCCGCTGGCGCAACTTCGAGGTAGAGGTCGATTCCACTTGCGGACAGGATCCCCGGGACTGGGGTGAAGCTCTGGGTCGGGTTGTCGTTCACCTCGGAGGTGACCGCGATTCCGGCCACTCCGCCTCGGGTCGCGATCGCGATGCTGATGAAATCGCGTTGTGTCCCCGTGCCCACGAACAAGCCCTGCGACATGGAATCCGCCGGGCTACCGCCGAAGAACGGCAGCGACAAGCGAGTCTGCGCCGAGAAGGGCGCGCTCGTGGAATCACTCGCCAGCCCGAACTGGAACGCGTTCCGCTGCGTGTTGCGGGTCCCCAGGGCATCGCCCGGCGAGACCGCATCCACGGTGAGCTTTCCCGCGGCGCCACCGGCCGTGAGGTTCGCCGCGGAGAATTGGGTGAGGTAGTCGGCGCTGCCATTGGCCATGAGTCCCGTGAAACCGAGCCCGAAGAAGCCGGTGCCGGGATTGCCCCCATCCCATGAGTAAAGAATCGGAACGGTCGTGGTCGCGCCATTCGCCGCGTCACGAGCGAAGGCGTCCGCGGGGTCGAGGAGGCCGTCGTTGTCGTCGTCGGGATCGTTCAGGTCCGACAGCAGATCGCCGTCGAAATCCCCGGGCCGGTCGGCAGCCGAACAGGCATTGGTGCCATTGTCGATCTCGTCGGCATTACTGAAGCCATCGCCGTCCTCATCGAGCGACGGGCTGTCCTCGCCGGTGCAGACGATGCCGCCACCCTCGAAATCGCTGGGCTCGAACACGATGATGTCGCCCGAGATGTAATCGGCGACCCAGATCGTGCCGTGGAAGATGCGGCCATCGCCCTGCGCAGTGACATCGAGGGGAATGGTGCCCACATTGTTGATCAGGGTCTGCACCAGAGTCGCGGAGTCCCCCGCCGCGTTCAGTTGGATCCGCTCGAGCGTGTTGTTGAAGCTCGTCGCCAGCAGGGCGCCCTGCAGCGCCCCACCGAAGTTGGAGGCACGGTATTCGACCAGGCCATTGGTGGAGGCATTCCATTGGGCCAATGAACCATCCGTCCCGGGCACGCGATACTCGCATTCCACCGGGTTGCCGAAGGGAACAGGCGACTGCGGATTGGACGCGTTGAAGGTATTGGCCACGCTCGCGCGGGTGGGATTCGGATGACCCGCGTAGAAGCCGGCCGCTGGAATCATGTGCAGGTGATCGGCAAGGCTCTGGCTGCCATTATCGTTGTCCGCATTCGTGCAGTTTCCGCCAGGCCCGGCGCCGACCGGCGGTCCACCCCAGCCCGCATTGGGACCGTTGTCGATGGTGTACAGATGCCCATTGCTATGGATCAACACATCGTAGGGATTCCGGTAGCCCGGCGAATGGACCTGAACGGGTCCTCCGGGCACCACGATCGCTTGGTTCTTGCCATCGTTGCCGCCAAAGGGATCATTCGCGTCGATCACTCCCGCACGATCCTCGTCA
>JANLOU010000206.1:0-2303 GCA_031366735.1 Candidatus Eiseniibacteriota bacterium | reverse complement strand
TCGCCCGGCCCGCCCGGGCGGTCTCGAGTGTGGAGCACAACCGACTCGAGGCGCGTGCGCTCTACGCTCGCGCCGTGGTCCGACTGGAGCGTCGGACAGTGGAGATGCGGCGCATGGCGATCACGGATCTGGAGCGAGCGGCGCTCCTCGATCCGCAGAACGCCGAGTACCAACTGACGCTCGCGCGCACCTACTTCGTGGCGGGCTTCGTCAAGCTCGCCATGCGTCGCTTCGAAACTGTGGCTTCGCTCGCTCCAAGCGACCCCGAGGCTCGCTATGGTCTGGGTCAGGTGTGGCGGCGCGATTACCTCAAGTATCTGGAGAAGCGTTCGCTCGATCGCGCGATCGGAAACCTCGAGAGCGCTGCGCGGCGCGAGCCGCGACACACGGACACGTGGCTCCGGGTGTCGAGCCTGCTCATTGATCGCGGCGATGTGACGGGGGCGAACGCGGCGGCCGAGCATGCGCTCGAGGCGGAGCCCGGCCGCGCCGAAGCCCTGCTTGCCCTGGGCGCGACGCGTTGGCGGTTGGGCCAGGTGGAGGGCGCGGACAGTGCGTTCCGCGCGGCGCTGCCGCGCCTCAAGCGATCCGTGCGCGATCGGCTTCAGGACATCGCGCCGGTCGCGAGCGAACGCGACACCACGATCTACAACAAGCTCGACGCGGCGGCGCAACTCGAGTTCGCACGCCGGTTCTGGACCGAGCACGATCCGGACCTGGCGACCGCGGAGAACGAGGCGCAGTTGGAATACTGGACCCGCGTCGCACAGGCGTACTTCCTGTTCTACGAGCCACGGCGGCGGGAATGGGATGAGCGGGGCGAAGTGTATGTGCGCTACGGCCCGCCCGAGAAGGCGGAGTACAATCCCCTGGGCGTCTCGCTCGTCTCCCAGGTCGGGCGCAGCAGCCGGTTCACCTACCCCGCGAATGTGCTGGTGTGGGACTACCCGCGACTGGGGATGAAGGTGACGCTGCAGGACCGTGTGCTGAGTGAGTACTACCAGCTACCGGTGGCCTACAATCACGATCCCGATCCACGCCCCGATGCCGACTCGCTTGCGAAGTTGGCAGTAGTCGGCACGCACGAGGGGAGAGGCGTGTTCCCGATGCTCCCGCCCGGAGCGCGCCCCATGCCGATCGAGGGGCAGGTTGCTCACTTCGACGGGGATCTGCGCCCGAGGTTGTTCGCGGGGATGGTCGCGCCCGGCGGGCCGGCGGACAGTCTATGGGGCGAGATCGTCGTGTTGGATTCGACCGAACGGGTGGTGGCGCGCGAGAAGCGCGCTCTCTCGCCGTCCGCCTGTGAGGCCGACCGGTTCCGCGTGGCCGAGTTCACCCGTGAGCTGCCACCTGGGGATTACCGCGTCGGCCTGAGCGTGCGGGCGAGTGGCGGTCGGCGCGGGAGCATGCGCCTGCCGGTGAGGCTTGCGGTTGTCGATACTGCCGAGCTCGCGCTCAGCGATCTCGTGGTCACCTGTGGCACTCCACTGGTCACCTCGTCGAGTGTCCGGTTGGAACCCAACCCGTCTGCGCGCGTCGGTGCTGGAGTGCCACTCACCGCTTACTTCGAGATCACTCATCTCGCGCTGGCTGCCGATGGGACTTCGCGCTTCGAGTACCAGTACACCGTCAAGTCGGCAGAGAAGGACCGTCGAGTGTGGATCCAGAGGGCGCTCGACCCCCGGCGACCTCCGCCGACGCTGTCGGCTTCACGCAGCGAGGAGAACACCGGTTCGATCCGGCGCCAGTTCGTCAGCGTCCCAGTGCAGGAGCTGCCCCCGGGCCGATACTTGCTCGAAGTGCGGGTGCGGGACCTGCTCGCGGACGCCGAGGTGCAGCGCTCCACGCCGTTCTCGAGGACTCCAGCGACTCCCTAGCACGCGGATGAATCCGGGCTTAAGTCCCATGGACAAGCGGCCGATCCAACCCATGAAGCTCCGATTGCCCGCCCCTGAGGGACATGATGTCCGACTCCAAGCCGCGCGTGCTCATAGTGGACGATGAACCCGATCTGCTGTCCGTGCTGCACTTCGGACTCGAGGTCGAAGGCTTCGATGTGCTCGAGGCGAGCGACGGCGAGCAGGGCCTGAGCATGGCCCGCGAGCATACGCCGGATCTGATCGTGTTGGATCTGATGCTGCCGCGCATGGACGGATACAAAGTCTGCCGCGCGCTCAAGTTCGACGAGCGGTACCGGCGTATCCCCATTTTCATCCTGAGCGCGCGCTCGGGCGAGACGGATCGCCGGTTGGCGCTGGATCTGGGCGCCGATGCGTTCATCACCAAGCCCTACGACATGAAGG
>JANLOU010000177.1:0-4131 GCA_031366735.1 Candidatus Eiseniibacteriota bacterium | reverse complement strand
GCCGCGATAGACATTGCGACCGGGACGGTGAGTAACTGGGATCCCGGGGCGAACAGCAACACCTACGCGGTCGGGCTCAATGGCAGCACATTGTTCGCGGGCGGTGCGTTCAATCACATCGGTGGACAGCCACGCCAGTTCCTGATGGCCGTGAACGCCGCTACCGGGGCGATCAGTTCATGGAATCCGGGCGTGAGCGGACCGGTCTACGATCTTATTGCGTCGGGCAACACTTTGTACGTGGCGGGCCAGTTCACTGCGTTGGGGGGTCAGACTCGGACCATGGTTGGCGCGGTCAGCACGCTGACCGGCCTGGCGACGTCATTCAACGCCGGCACCTTGAACCAGAGCGTCAACAGTATCGCGCTCGACGGCAATCAGCTCTACTTGGCCGGTGGGTTCACCTCGGTGGCTGGGCAGCCGCGCGTCGGACTCGCGAAAGTGGATGCCACCAGCGGCGCCCTGGCGACGTGGAATCCGAACGCGAACGCCAAAACGAATGCGATCGGGGTGATCGGCTCGGTGGTCTACGTCGGCGGCGTGTTCACGAATGTCGGCGGTCAGCCGCGCAACTACATCGCCGCGCTCGATGCGACCACCGGTAGCGCCACGGCGTGGAATCCGAACGCCAATATTGCCGTGCAGGACTTGGCCATGGGAACGGGTGTCGTCTACGCCTGCGGTGACTTCAGCAACATCGGCGGCCAACCGCGTATGCGCGTGGCCGCGCTGGAAGTCGCCACGGGGTTGGCCACGTCCTTCGCCCCGCAACCGAGCACCAGTGTGTACACGCTGGCATTGGGGCCCGACCGGGTTTATCTGGGCGGCTACCTGCTGACCCTCAACGGCGCGTCGCGACCTTATGTGGCGGCAGTGGATCCAGTCTCTGGCCTTCCGCTCGATTGGCGACCCGCGCCGAACGACGTGGTCCGTGCCATCGGAGTGAGTGGGAACCGCGTGTATCTGGGCGGCGATTTCAACACGGCCAACCTGCTGCCGCGCCCCGGATTCGCCGTGACCGAACTGCCGAATGTGTCCATCAGCGACCCGGTCGTCACCGAGGGCGCAAGTGGCACGCAGTCCGTGATGTTCACGGTGAGCCTGAGCGTCGCTTCGCTGGGCAGCGCGAGTGTCCGCTATGCGACGTCGGATGGCACCGCGACGGCAGGCAGTGACTACGTGGCAATGGGCAGTACGCTGCTGACCTTCGCGCCCGGCCAGACCAGCGCCACGATCCCGGTCGTCGTGAACGGGGATAGGGTTCCTGAGGCGGACGAGGCATTCACCGTGAGCCTGAGCAAACCCTCTGGCTGTTTTCTGAGCGAGACACAGGGGCTATGCACGATCACGGATGACGACGCGTCACTCCTGGTCTGCTCGGACCTGTACGCGTTCGACGGTCCGGTGTACGCCAGCCACGTGTCGAATGGCGTGTTGTATGTGGGCGGCACATTCACGCATGTAGGGCCGGCCCCGTTCAGCTTGGGCACATCGCAGGTCCGCAACCGGATCGCGGCGATCGACCTGTCGAGCGGCACGCTGATGGCGTGGAACCCGAACGCGAATGGATCGGTCCGCGTACTCAGGACAAGTGGCGCAGTCGTGTACGCGGCTGGAGACTTCACCACGATCGGCGGGCAGTCGCGCAATGGACTGGCGGCGTTGGATATTTCGAGTGGAATGCCTAGTTCATGGAATCCGAATCCGACCGGGAGTATCAACGCGCTGGAGAGCAGCGCAGGCGTGATCTATGTCGGCGGTTCTCTCTCGAGTATCGGCGGGCAACCGCGCAACAATTTCGCGGCGCTCAGCGCAACCACCGGGCTTGCGACCAGCTGGATTTCCGATCTCGATGGCATCGTTCACACCTCGTTGCTGGCGGGTGGCGTCCTCTACATCGGCGGGGACTTCCAGATGATCAACGGTGGTGGGGGCAGCGGGGGTCCCAAACACCGAGGCCGGGCCGCAGCGTTCGATGTGGCCACGGGCGTGCTCACGCTTTGGAACCCCGATGCCAACGGCATTGTGCGCGCGCTGTCACCGAGCGGATCGACGATCTACGCCGGCGGGGACTTCTCAAATATCGGCGCGCAGAGCCGTTCGCGGATTGCAGCGCTCAACACAACCGACGGACAGGCCTCGGCATGGAACCCCACGGCCGATGCCGCGGTGCGGGCCATCGCGGTTGCTGGGGGCACGGTTTACGCCGGTGGTTCGTTTGCGACGATCGGCGGACAGTCCCGCAGCTATCTCGCGGGGCTGGACGCGGCGACAGGCGCAGCGGATGGCTGGGTGCCGCGGCCCAACCAACTGGTGAGCACGATCAGCACCGTCGGCTCGCGAGTGTATGTGGGCGGCGAGTTCGACCAGATCGCATTGACTTCACGTATCGGGCTGGCCTGCCTGATCCCCACGCAGCTCGTCGATGCACCGGCGCAGGTGACGCGCAATGCGCTGGCATTCGCCGGCGCGAGTCCCAACCCGAGCAGTGGCCGCATGCGGCTCGCGTTCACATTGCCTCGCGACGCCCATGTGCAGATCGCGCTCTACGATATCTCGGGACGTCAGGTGGCCCGGGTGCTGGATGAGTCGCTGGGCGCCGGACATCACAAGGTCGCGTGGGATGCGCGTGCGAACGGCCTGCACGCGGGACTTTATCTGGCCCGTATGCATGCGCTTGGACAGAGCCTGACGCGGCGGGTGCTGGTGGTCGAATAGGGACGAGCGCCTATTGCGTGATCGGGCGGATCCGCAAGGTCGCGATGTCGATTGCGAACAAGGACCCAAAGCCATTCCAGTTGTATTGACTGAACACGATCCGACGCGAGTCTGGCGACCACGAAGGAAGCTCGCCGTCGGTCAGATAATGGGCTTCCGTGCCGTTGGGCTTGATGAGGAGGATACTTCCGGGTGAGCGAACATATGCGATCCACTGCCCGTCCGGGGACCACGCGGGATCCATGTAACCGTCGTCCGGCGTGAGCCGCTGCTCGCCATGGCCGGTCGTGTCCATCAGGAAAATCGCCCCGCCATTTTGAGGCGAAGATTGTCGGACATGAACGAGGCGCGTGCCGTCTGGAGACCAGTCGGGATCGCGCCAGCTCTCGATTCCTGTCGGCCCCAGTGACCGCAGTCGGGTGCCATCGTCCGACACGATCCAGATGCTTCCGGTCCCCGTCGTGTCGAACCTCTGAAAGGCCAGCTCGTTCCCGGTGGGCGACCAGCGCGGCCGCGATCCCTTGGTCGTGATCGCGTGGAGGCCATCGCCGGTTGATCTGACCAAGTAGATGCCCGTGTTCCCGGCGGAGGTCGAGAGACGCGTCCCATCGCGCGACCAATCGGTTTTATGCCATTCACCGCGCAGGACCTGCGGGCCCACCACACCCGCGGTGTCGACGATCCAGATGCCCGTGGTGGAGGGCGACCCGCGAACATATCTGCTGTACGCAATGTGCGACCCGTCCGGGGACCATGCCGGCGAATCAGCGCTCCACTGAGTCGCTGGCTGTTCAATCGGACCAATATTGAGCGGGGCGGTCATGGCGCCGCAGCCGGACGCAAGCGCGGCGAGGAATAGCAGCCTGCTCGTTCTGAATAAAGTCGCCAGTAACATGAGACCTTGACGTTACCACTGTTTCGGGGCTACGCGGCAACCACTCGCTATACGGCGGTGCCTTCGCCGCGATTGGTGTGGCGCCATCCGCGAGGAACGAAACGCGACGCGACTCGGCTGAAGCGCCCTTCGTCCCTAAAGGGCCAATTTCTGCGCATGTGGAGCAAGCGCGGCTCGGGGAGTTTGCGACGCGACATGAGTCCGCTATCTTCTTGCGATACGCGTATCTGAAGTCATTGCCACTCCGACGCGCTGCAGCGTCGCAGATCCCTGGGGTAGATTCGCCCGATGCCGCTGACTCCCGCGACCCGTCTCGGCCCTTACGAGATCATCGCCCCGCTTGGTCTGGGCGGCATGGGCGAGGTCTACCGCGCGCGTGACACGCGGCTGGGACGCGACATCGCCATCAAGGTGCTGCCCGCTGACGTTGCGTCCTCGCCCGACCGCTTGGCCCGCTTGGAGCGGGAAGCAAAGATAGTGGCGAGCCTCAACCATCCCAACATCGTCACCCTGCACTC
>JANLOU010000150.1:0-2070 GCA_031366735.1 Candidatus Eiseniibacteriota bacterium | reverse complement strand
GCCAGCAGCGTCGAGGTGTATCGCGCTCCATTCGGTCACTACCCGCAATACGACGACGCAGGCGGCGCAGTCCCTCCGACCCCCACCTACCCGCCGGGACCGGCGTGGACACTCACGAGCATCAGCGCGACTGGCCAGACGGATGAGCCCACACTGCGTGACTTCTACTACTATGTGCTGTTCGCGAGGAATGCCGGCGGCGGCGTCTCGGCGGTGTCCAACAAGACCCTCGGTACCTGTAACTACCATCTCGGCGATGTCTCGAATGGGTTAGTGGCTGGCAGTGGCGACAATGTCGTCGGCGAGCCCGACATCTCGCTGCTGGGCGCCAACTACGGCATCGGCGGCGCCACGATCGTGTCGAACGGCGTTGGCTATCTGGATGTTGGTCCCACGACCAATCTTGCGATCACTTCGCGTCCGTACACCGACAAGCGAATCGACTTCGAGGACCTGATCGTGTTCGGCAGCAACTACGGAGTGGCCACAGCGCCACAGTTCCTGGCCGAGCGAGCCAATGCCCGAAAGGCGGCCGCGGTAGGCCCCGAGTCGTTCGATGTGCAGGCCCCCTCGCTCGTTGCCCCCGGGCAGGCAGTGCATGCGATTCTCACCATGGAAGGCGCGGGGCGTGTGCAGGGGCTTTCCGCGGAACTGGGATGGGACCCGACGGTGGTCGAACCGGTCAGCATGGAGAGCGGCGGAATCGTCGAGCGCCAGGGCGGCATCATCCTGTCGCCCAAGGCTGGCACGATCGACGCCACACTGCTCGGCGCGCTGGGCAATGGCTTGCTGGGCAAGGGCACGGTCGCAACCGTCACCTTCCGCGTCCTACGAGCGGGCGATGCTGCGATTCGGCTTGAGCGCCTCGTCGCCCGTGACGCGGCGAACCAACCGGTGGCCTCGGAGGCAGTGCTCCAGGGCACCCACGCTGCCCTTCCGACGCAGACGCTCCTGTTGGCCCCTTGGCCCAATCCCTCCGCCGGCGAGGCCACGATCTCGTTCGCACTATCGCAAAGTGGTCCAGTCGAACTCTCGATCTACTCCGTGGACGGACGGCGGGTGCGGACTGTTATCAGTGGCGTGCGCGAGGCCGGCATGCATCGCCTGACATGGGGCGGCGTGGACGATGCGAATCGCGCTATGACTCCGGGCATCTACTACGCACGCCTCAGCGCCGGCGGCCGGCACTTCACCCGAACCCTCATCCACTTGCGGTGACCCTGATGCCTTCTGCCTCGATGATGCCGCCCCCGGCCCCGCCCCCAAGGGAGCGCACCAACCTGCTCGCCCGCGTGGCGCCCATGCTGGTCGTGGGAATGCTCCTGCTGGCTGCACCGGCCCGGGCGCAGGGGGTGCGAATTTCGCTCCTGCCCGCGCAGCAGACGGTGGTGCCAGGCAGCGAGTTCGTCATCACGGTCGAAGTGCCCCAGGCAGGCGCCGCATTCAATGGTTTTGATGCCGTTGTCGGTTATGACCCGGCCGCGCTCACCTTCCTCCCGTTGGCGCCCACTTCGTCGCAACAGGGTTGCCTGATGACGGGAGTCTGCAGTGCAGCCTGCGGGAACACCTTCCACAGCTTCGCGGCCGGTGGCGACAGTCTGGAGATGACTTCCATTCTCCTGTGCAACCAGATCACGCTGACCGGACCAGGCCAGATCTACCGTCTTCGCTTCCGGGCTTCGAACACTGCGCAGATAACCGCGCTCACCCTCCGCAATGCCAAGTTCCTGAACGCCGGGCTCTATGTGACACCGGTCACCGCGACAGGCTGCCGGGTGGGGATCGGAGTCTCGCTCGATGTGGGCGATGGCTCCCCTGCCGGGGGATTATTGCGACTGCACGCCCAACCCAACCCAGCATTCGGGCGGATCGCGCTGGATTTCTCGGCCGACTCGCCCGCAAACCCGGAACTCGTGGTGATGGATGTGCTGGGACGAACGGTACGGCGCTTCACCTATCCGCGTGTGGATCGCGGCGAGTATCGGGTCGATTGGGATGCCCGGGATGATTCCGGCATGCGCCTGCCCGCCGGCGTGTACCTGGTGCGACTGCGGCTGGGTGCCTTCACCC
>JANLOU010000118.1:0-8931 GCA_031366735.1 Candidatus Eiseniibacteriota bacterium | reverse complement strand
CAGCGAGTCGAGCGAGACCCGTTTGCCCTCGACATCTCGCGCTTCGACGCGGGGAGCAGGCCGGGCCGCCCCCAGCGGGCCTGCGGCGAATGCAGGAACTGCGCAGCAACTGCTGATCAACGCGATTCCTGCGATCCATCGCCTCAAGCTTGATCCTCCGGCGTGCGGGGTTCGGACGACTTCAGTGGACCACGACGACGCGGCGGGTGAAGCGAGCACCCGCGGCGTCGGCCAACACCATGTACACGCCGGGTGCGACGGAAGTGCCGGCGTCATCGCGCGCATCCCACAACAGCTCGCGCCGGCCGGCGCGCAATGGACCATCCCAGAGCGTCGCCACGCGCCGACCCGCCAGGTCGTGGACCGCGACGCGAGAGGCTTCGAGGTCGCGCGGCGAGGCGAGCGTGACCGTGAGCATGCCGCGCGCCGGATTGGGCAAGGCAGCGAGTGCAAAGGCCAGCGGCAGATCGCCCTCGACGCCCAATGAGTGGTTCACCAACGAGTCCACGCAGCCGCGGATCTCGTTGAGCTTGTAGCCCTGCGGGTAGGGCCACACCAGCGCCGAGTTGTAGCGCACGATGCCCTGCTGGTTGATCACCACGAAATGATCGCGCTCCCCATAGAATCGAATGAAATTCTCGGGGCTCGTCGCGGCGCCCTGACAGTCGCGCATGAGCGGGTAGGTGACGCCGGTCATCGCCTTGAAGTCGTTCAACTGCGAAATCGTGCCATCGCCCACATCGGCGCCCAGCACCTGCACCTGCCCCGGCCAGGCATTCTTGTAGTACTGCCAGACATTGACCTCCACCGAGGGCGCCTCGGCCTTGCAGACATCGCAGAACCACCCAAGAATGTGCAGCACGACGATCCTGCCGCTGAACTGCGACAGCGACGCGGTCGGCCAGGGATTGCTGTTCAGCACATTCTTGGTGAACGCTGGGGCCGGCGTGCCCAGCGGTTGGAGTGCGCCCAGCGCAGTGGTCGGCACGACGCTGATGCAGCACAGGATCGCCAACAGTGGCAGGCGACGGATGGACATGGCACACCTCGTGGGGTTGCGGGCCAGTCGGTTCGGACCGTTCTTCAGCAAGGCGGACGGTCCACCCGCTCGGTCGAGCAGAACCCCATCCTGACAGGCTCACGCGCCCCCATGCCAGCGGAATCGCGCTGACCCTGCACTTCACCGGAGAATGACCACGCGCTGGCGTAATACTTCGCTCCCTGCCCGCGCCCTCACGAAGTAGAGCCCGGCGGGAACGGCCGCCCCGCGCGCGTCGGCGTTGGACCAGGTGAGCCGCAGCGCACCTGCGGCGGCGGCTCCGCGGTACAACTCAGCCACCCGTCGACCCGCCGTGTCGAGCACCTCGACCATGACCTCGGGTTCGGCCTGCGGGAGCGTGAATGCCACATTCACCGGGCCGCGAGCCGGATGGGGTGAGACCGCCAGCGCCAGATTCGCGCGGCCACCCCCGGGCACATCGAGCACCGGGCCGAGCAACCCATCGACCGTGGCGCGGATCTCGTCCAGGTGATAGCGGTTCCCGTGCGGATAGGTGAGTGCCGCGTGGTAGCGCACGACCCCCTGCTGGTCGAGCACGACATAGTCATCATAGGGACCATACGAGAGCGACATGTTGCCGCCCGTGGCCACCGCGCCATTGAGCAACAGCGGGAACTGCGCGCCGGTGAGGTTCTTGAACTGGGTGAGCTGCGCCGCGGTGCCGTTCCACAGGTCGGCACCCAACACCTGCACCAGACCGGGGCGCTGCTGCTGGTAATAGGCGTTGATGTTCTGTTGCACCGAAGGGCCGTCGCCCTGACAGATGGGACAGCCGTAGCCGAGCAGGAACAACACGACGACTTTGCCCGAGTACTGGCTCAGGGTCGCGGTGCCGCCGCCCAACACACTCTTGGTGAAGGCCGGCCCGGTGGCGCCCACCGCGATGTCGGCGCGCGCGATCGACGGAAGCGCCAGCAGCAGCGACAGGGTGAGCACGAGGCGGCGGATGGCGGTGGGGCGCATGCGCAGACTCTCCATGGAAAAGGTGGATGGGCGCCAAGCGGCGCGGGGTCACTCGCATTACGCACGGGCGGGTGGGGCGTGACCGCCACAGGACATGGTACCCCCTCGAGCCGCCGCCAAGCCCCGGAGCCCCCGAGGGCCGTCGCGCGCCTGCCACAGGGCTGTGGCGCCGCCGCCGCGGCCGGCCGGCGAAGAGCCGGGCCAGTGCCCCTGCAACCCCAAGGAAAGGCCCCGGGAATACTTCTGCGACCTTGGCGTACTTCCTGCGTGACACCGGATGCAGCAAGCACGCGTCGCAACCGAACAAGGAGGCAGGTCATGCACAACATGGTCACGCTGGTCCGATTCCTACGCTCCTCGCTCGAATGGGCGGCGGCGCGCATGGACGAAGTCCGCTTCGCCCACGAGCCTCAGCCGGTGCTGGTGCGCGTCGCGGCACCCGCGCTGATGCTGCGCAGGATCGCTCCGGCGCTCGTCCTGGTGGGCAGCTTGTCGGCCATGGCCGGCACGGCCTCGGCCGAGGTCTGGCGCAATGCCTCGGATGTCTGGGCGGATGGCCGCCTGGTGGATGTGCAGGTGCAGGTCGATGGCCAGGCGGCACCCCTGTATTGGGCGCCGGGCCACAACGACCGTCGTTATCTTCAGGCCATGGCCGGGCGCAACTATTCGTTGGTGCTGCGCAACAACAGCCCGCGCCGCGTGGGTGTGCTGCTCGCGGTGGACGGCCTCAATGTGGTGAATGGCGAGATCACGCGGCTCTCGAACAACGAGCCCATGTATGTGCTCGGCCCATGGGAGCGCACCACGATCAAGGGCTGGCGCACGAACCTCGAATCGATCCGTCGCTTCCAGTTCGTGGACGAGCAGCGCTCGTACGCTGAGCGCACGGGCCAATCGAACAGCGATATGGGCTGGATCCGTGTGCTGGCCTTCCGCGAGGAGCGCGGCTGGAACGACTACCGCAATGATGTGCGCGAGCAGCGCGGCAATGTCGATGACCGCCGCTTCAAGGACAACGAGGAAGGCTTGCGTGCCGCCAAGCCTTCCGCCGAGGCCGAGGACGCGCCCAGGGCATCCGACGAGGTGGGGCCGCAGTCGCAGCAAGCCCCTGCGCCCAGCGCCAAGGGCGAGGCCTCGCGTCGCGGTGCACAGCCGAACAGCGCCTACTCCCCCGAGGAGTCCGGCCAAGGTGGCAACTCCTTCCCGGGCACGGGTTGGGGCGACAAACGGTACGACCCCGTGACTCGCGTGGACTTCCGTGCCGAGCGGCGCGCCACCGATCATCTGGTGCTGCGCTACGAGTACGCCTCGGGGCTGCGCGCACTGGGCATCTACCCGAACCGCGATCGACTGAGGGAACGCGATGGCGATGTGGGCTTCGCCAAGCCCCCGCGCTGGTAACGGCTGAGTCGCACCGACCGCCGCTCCTTGTTCCCCAGGGGCGGCGGTTCGGCATTCGCGGCTCAACTCTCCGCGGTCAGCTCCCACTGCGGTCGATGCGCGATCTGCTCCGCTGCCGCGAGCCCACTGAAGAACGCGCCCTCGGCTCCGGCGTCGTGGCCCATGGCATCGCCCACCACCAGCGCCGCGGGCCCGGCGAAGGTCTCGAACGCGACCACGCCCTGCACCTGCGCGCCGGCCCGCACGCGGCCCGAGCTCCAGCGGTGCGCCTGCGACCAGAGCGGGCTGGCGGCCCACTCGCCCAGCAGGTCCCCCGCCTCCCACAACAGCTCGGCCGCCCAGTCCTCGCGCGGCAACTCCACGCGTTCGGTGGCAAAGCGCGGGCGCGAGTGCATCACCAGTACGCGGTAGCGCGGCGCCGCACGCTTGGCGGAGTCGTGGTAGAGCGATTGCAGCATGGTCGTTTCGATCGGGTGCCAGGCATCGAAACCCGGATCGGGCGTGTCGAGCGCGTAGCCCGCGATCACCGTGAGGACTGGCAGGACCGGCACCTCGAGCAATGGCGCAAGCCGCTCCGCTCCATGGTGACACTGGGGCACGAGCGGCTGCACGAGCCGCAGGCTCTGCGGCAGCGATCCCGCGAGCACGACATGGGGGGCGCGCCACTGGGCGCCGTCGGCGGTCGTGACGAGCAACCGTCCGGCGCGCTCCTCCAGCGACACCACGGCCGCGCCGCGCCGCACCTCGAGCCCGCGCGCCAGCGCACGCGGCAGCGTGTTCATGCCCGCCGCATACGCCCAGCGTCGATGCCCGCCCACGAACGCTTCGGGTTGGCACGCCAAGCGTGGCTCGCGCACCACGACGGGCCAGCCCGACAAGCGAGGTCCCAGCTCGAGTTGTTCGATCAGGTCGGAGAACTCGCGCGAGCGCACATGCAGGAATGGCATGCCATGGTCGACCGCCTGCCCCTCGATCCGGCGCGTCGCGCAGCGTCCCCCCACTCCCCGCGAGCGTTCGAGCACAACGCTGGCGACGCCGCGGCGCTGCAGCTCGCGTGCGCAGGTGAGCCCAGCGATGCCAGCTCCCACCACGATGACGGGAATCTCGGACACGGCAACCTCAGCGGGGAGCGCGGCCACCCTTGCCACTGCGCGAACCCCCGGGTTCGCGCACCTGGACGAACTCGAAACCGAAGCGGCCCTTGATGCAAAGATTGCCGTTCGTGACATCGTGATCGAGTGGCGAAGTGACCTTGACGATGGTGTTGTCCTGCACATGCAGGTCCAGATTGCAGCCCACGCCGCAGTAGGTGCAGACGGTGCGCGTCACCTGCTGCGCGGCTTCGTCCCAGGTTCCGGCGGCGCGCATATCATGCTCGCGTTTGGGCACCAGGGCGCCGGTCGGGCACACCGCGATGCAGTTGCCGCAGTACACGCACGCCGAATCGGTCAGCGGTACCGCGTACTCGGTGGAGATGCGCGCATCGAAACCACGACCCGCCACGGCGATCGCGAAGGTGTTCTGCGCGTCCTCGCCGCAGGCTTCGACGCACTTGTAGCACAGGATGCAGCGGGCGTAGTCGCGCACATACAGCTCGTTATCGATCTTGACCGGTTGCCCCACGGTGAGCGCCACACCCGGCAGGGGTGCGTGGTGGTGCCCCGCGGCCAGCGCGTCGCGTTCGCCCGCCGCCGCGGGCGCCGAAGGCGGGCCGAAGCGGTCGGGGCGCACGCCATAGCGCTCCATCCACCCCTTCACATCGTCGGCGGCACGCGAGAGGTCGACCGAGGACTCCAGCAACTCGAGCACCGCACGGCGCGAATGGCGCACGCGCTCGGAATCGGTGTGCACGACCATGCCCGCTTCGGCGCGGCGCGAGCACGACGGCACCAACGCGCGCGAACCCTCGAGTTCCACCACGCAGACGCGGCAGACATTCACGGGGGTGAGTGTCTCGATATAGCAGAGGGTCGGGGTGTCCACGCCCTGACCGCGGATCGCGTCGAGCAGCGTCGCGCCTTCGCGCACTTCGACGGGTTTGCCGTCCACAGTGAGTTGCACGGTCTTGACCGGTTTTTCGGTTGCCGTCTGAGGGGTCATCGGGTCGCTCCCTGGAAAAGCGACAGCTTCTCGATGGCCGAGCGTACCGCGATGGCCGCGGTGTGGCCCAGCCCGCAGATCGAGGCATCGCGCATGGCACGGTCAAGCTCATCGAGAATGACCAACTCGTCATCGCGCTTCGCCCCGCCCTTGGCCAGCCGGTGCAGCGACTCCTCCTGCCGCACGGTGCCCACGCGGCACGGCACGCACTGGCCACAGGACTCATCGCGGAAGAACGCGGCGATGCGCAACACGATGCGTTCCATGTCGACCGTGTCGTCGAACACCATGATCACACCTGAGCCGAGCGATACAGCGATCGCGCGCGTGCCCTCGAAGGTGAGTGGGAGATCGAGTTGCTCCGGGGTCAAGAACGAGCCCGCGGCGCCGCCGAGCAGCACGGCCCGTAGTTGGCGCCCGCCGCGCACGCCGCCCGCACGCGCGAGCAGTTGGCGCAGCGTGACGCCGAACGGCAGCTCGTACAGCCCCGGCCGCTCGACGTTGCCCGAGACACAGAACAACTTGGTGCCCTTGCTGTGCTCGGTGCCCAAAGTGATGTAGCCCGCGGCGTCTTCGCGCAGCACTTCGAGCACGGTCGCGAGCGTCTCGACATTGTTGACCGCAGTGGGCTGATTGAATAGCCCCTCGGTCACCGGGAACGGCGGCTTGTTGCGCGGCTCACCGCGATAACCCTCGATCGAGTTGAGCAGCGCGGTCTCCTCGCCACAGATGTACGCGCCAGCGCCCACACGGATCTCGATGTCGAAGTCGAAGCCCGCGCGCCCGAGGATTGCGGGGCCGAGCAACCCCGCCGCACGCGCCAGTTCAATCGCACGCGCGAGCCGGGTGCGCGACTCGGGATACTCGCCGCGCACAAAGATCCAGCCGCGGCTCGCGCCGGTCACAAAGGCAGCGATCGTCATGGACTCGATCACCGAGAGGGGATCCTGCTCCATGAGCACGCGATCCTTGAACGTGCCGGGCTCGGATTCGTCGGCGTTGCACACCACGTGATGGGGCTGCGCGGGCGCCTTGGCGACTGCCGCCCACTTCACAGCGGTCGGGAACGCAGCGCCGCCGCGGCCGAGGAGCTTGCACGCCGTGAGCTCGCGCAGCACGCCTTCGGGTCCCAGCTCGAGCGCGCGAGCGAGCGCGGTGTAACCACCCGTGGCGCGATAGCCCGCGAGATCATCGGGCGCGACCACGCCGATGCGGCGCAGCAAGCGAAGGTCCTTCTCGCCCTGTTGCACGAGCAGCACCGGCTGGCCTGCGCGAGCGCCACTGCCAGTGATCTCGGCGTCGAGATCCGCCAGCGTGACGCCACCGAGCGAGGCGCTCTCTCGTCCCTCGCCCGCGCGTTGGAACAGCGCGGCCGGCGCCTGCTCGCAGAGCCCCAGGCAGGGGCTGCGCTTCCACATCGCGCGCCCGCCCGCGCAGGGTTTGCCCGCAGGCCCGTGCTTGGTCCCGAGCTGACCGATCAGCGACTCCACACCCGCCGCGTGACAGGCGATGTCATCACAGACATGCACCACGGTGCGAGGCGCGGCTTCGAGCTCGAACATCGCGTAGAACGAGGCGACGCTGTACACCTCGGCGGGCGGCACGCTCAGCCGCAGCGCCAGATGATTCACCGCACCCGGGCTGATCCAGCCCACGCGGGATTGCAGCGCGTGCAACGCGGGCAGCAGCAGGTGACGCCGCGCGCGCGCCGCGTGGCCACCCAGCGCATGTTGCGTGTCGTCCGAGGCGTCTCGCGCCCCACCCTCCCAGCGCGAAGCCGGAGTGCCGAGGAACAGCTCGATCGCGTCGCGTTCCTCGTCCGTGGCGGTGGCGTCGTTGACCGGGAAGTCCAAGCGATTCTCCTAGCGGGTGGTCATGACGGCAGTGGCCGCGCGCTCGATCCGGACCGCAGCGGCCTTGAACTCCGCCGTGCCCGAACGCGGATCGGTGGCATCGATGGTGATGATATTCGTGTCGACCAGATCCGGGGCATGGAATGTCATGAACACCAATCCCGGGCGCAGGTTCGTGTCCACCGCGATCTCGGTCTCGACGCGTCCACGACGCGAAACGACCGCCACGCGCTCGGCCTCGTGGAGCCCCAGGTTCGCCAGATCCTCGGGCGAGACGAAGATGGGATGATCGAACCGCAACGGCGAGGCATACGACCCCGTCGCCACGCCGGTGTTGAACGAATCCAGCCGGCGCCCAGTGGTGAGCCGCAGCGGGTATTCGCGCGTGAGCTTGTCCACCGGGGGATCATCCACGACCACGCTGAACGGCGCCGCCTCGCCCCGCAGCGCCGGATCGGTCTCCCATAACCGTGCATGCAGGAACGATGCGCCGGGACTGGCCTCGTCGGGACACGGCCAGGCGATGCCGCCCTCGGCTTCGAGCCGCGCGTAGCTCATGCCACCATGCATCGGCGAGAGCGTGCGCAGTTCGTTCCAGAGCTTCTCGGCCGTCACCTCGCCCCAGTCGTGCCCCATGCGGCGCGCCATCTCGGCGATGATCCAGAAGTCATCGCGCGCCTCGCCCGGGGGATCGAGCGCTTTGCGCACGCGCTGCACCCGGCGCTCGCTCGAGGTGACCGTGCCTTCGGACTCGCACCAGGACGCGCTCGCGGGGAATACCACATGCGCCATCTCGGCCGTGCGCGTCATGACGATGTCGGACACCACCATGTGATCGAGCTCGGACAGTAGCTTGCGTGTGTGCACGACATCGGCCTCGGACTGCGCCGGGTTCTCGCCGATCACCCACACGGACTGCAGCTCGTGGTGCTCCATCGACTCGAACATGGCCGTCAGGTGCTTGCCGTAGTGCGGCAGGATGGGCACTCCCCAGGCGCGTTCGAACTTCGCGCGGGCCGCGGCATCCTTCTCGATGTCCTGGAAGCCGGCCATCTTGTTGGGGATCGCGCCCATATCGCCCCCGCCCTGCACATTGTTCTGTCCGCGCAGCGGCTGCAGCCCCGAACCCCGCCGGCCCACATGGCCCGTCAGGAGCGACAGGTTGATCAGCGCGAGCACATTGTCGACCGCGTTGTGGTGCTCGGTGATGCCGAGCGTCCAACACAACTGAGCCGTGCGTGCGTTCGCAAGTTCGTGCGCCAGTGCGCGGATATGTTCGGCCGGCACACCCGTGACTTTGGCGCCGCGCTCGAGCGTCCAGTCCTCGACCGAGGCGCGATACGCGTCGAAGCCCACGGTGCCGCGCCGGATGAACTCCCGATGCTCGAGCCCCGAGGCGATGATCTCGCGCGCGATCGTGTTGGACAGCGCGATGTCGGTGCCCACATCCAGCCCCAACCAGACATCGGCCCAGCGGGCTGAGGCCGTGCGCCGAGGATCCACCACGAACAGCTTCGCGCCCTTGTGAATCGCCTTGAGCACGTGGTGGAAGAA
>JANLOU010000113.1:0-6580 GCA_031366735.1 Candidatus Eiseniibacteriota bacterium | reverse complement strand
CCCAGCAGGCGGTCCGCGAGGAGTCCACCAAAGAACGGCGTGAAGTACACCAGGCCGGTGTAGAGCCCGTAGATCTGCGAGGAGAGCGCTTGGTTACCCAGCGGACCGAACACGCCCTCGAGCCCCGCCTTCAATGCGGTGAACCCGAGCACCCGCTGGCCCACGTCGGGCTGGATGAAGAGGTGGTTCACCATGTACAGCACCAGCAGCGAGCGCATGCCGTAATACGAGAAACGCTCCCACATCTCGGTCAGGAACAGGACGAACAGACCCTTGGGGTGTCCGAGCCAGGTCCCTTCCTGCGCAGCCGCGGCAGCAGCCATCAGCGATTCCTCCACATGTGGGTTGGTTTCCGAAGTCGAACGGGCGCGCAGAATACGCGCGAGCCGGGGCCGAAGGCCACCGCGAAGTGACAGGCGCCGGTTCCGCTGCACGGTCGTGCATCAATGCTTGCTCCGATGCGCATGGCGCACTAGCGTGGCAGCTTCGCCGATCCACTCACGCTTGGAGAACCCCCGATGGCCGAGAATCTCCCGCTTCTGGAGCCCGTGCTCGAACGATTCCTGCGCTATGTGAAACTGGACACACAGTCCGACCCCGCCTCCCCGACCACCCCCAGCACGCCCAAGCAACTGGTGTTGCTGGACCAATTGATCGCGGAGTTACACGCCATCGGCATCACCGATGCCGTGCGGGACGAGCAGGCGATTGTCATGGCGACCATCCCGGCAACCTCGTCCAAAGCGGTCCCGTTGATCGGGTTCACCGCGCATGTGGACACTTCGCCCGAGATGAGTGGCGCGAATGTGAAGCCGATCGTGCATCGCGATTACGACGGGCGCGACATCGTGCTCCCCGATGATCCCAGCGCGGTGCTGCGCGTGCGGGACCTGCCGGTGCTGGCGGGCAAGAAGGGCGAACATATCGTCACTGCTTCGGGCGCGACGCTGCTTGGCTCGGACGATAAATCCGGGGTCGCTGTGATCATGGCAGTCGCCGAGCACCTCATGAAGCATCCCGAAATCCCACATGGGACCATTCGGCTGGCGTTCACGCCGGACGAGGAGATCGGGCGAGGGGTGAAGCGATTCGATGTCCAACGCTTTGGCGCGCACTGTTGCTACACGCTGGATGGCGAGGGGCTCGGGCGGCTCGACAGCGAGACATTCTCGGCGGACTCCATGACGGTCACCTTCCAGGGTTTCAATACGCATCCCGGGCTCGCAACCGGAGTGATGGTGAACAGTATCAAGGTCGCAGCGGACTTCATCAGTCGCCTGCCCAAGGATGGCCTTGCGCCCGAGACTACGAAGGAGCGCGAAGGGTTCGTCCATCCGCATCACCTCGAGGCGACCGTGGACCGCACCACCGTGCGCTTCATCATCCGCGACTTCGAGACCCCCGAGTTGGCCCAGAAGGAAGCGCTGCTCGAGAAGTTGGCGCGCGCGACGGTGGCCGACTGGCCGGGCGCGAGCCTCGCCTGCGAGGCCAAGCCGAGTTATCGCAACTTGCGTGATGTGCTCGTGCACCACCCGAATGTGGTCGAGATCGCGCGCGAAGCGATTCGCCGCGCGGGTGTGCCGCTCGAGGAGTTGCGTATCCGCGGCGGCACCGATGGCTCGATCCTGTCCGAGTTGGGGCTGCCCACGCCGAACCTGTTCTGCGGCATGCACGAGTTCCACTCGCGGCTCGAGTGGGTGTCGGCGCACGACATGGCGAAGGCGGCCGAAGTCGTGATCCAGTTGGCGCGGATCTGGGAGGAGCGGGCCTGAATCGCGCGCCGCGCGATGGGGGGCCTGAGACACCATGACCATGCCGCCGGCTGCACGCCCACGATCCGTGCCCGCCAGTCGTAGTGCGCTTGCTCGGGCGCTGGACCTGCTGGAGCGCGCCGGCAACCGCCTGCCCGATCCCGTCAGCCTGTTCGCATTGCTCGCCATTCTGGTGGTGGTGCTGTCGTGGGTGTGCGCGCACTTGGGAGTGAGTGCGATCCACCCCAAGGACGGCAGTACGGTGACTGCAGTGGATCTGCTCACGCGCGAAGGTGTGCGGCGCATGTTCACCGATGCGGTCAAGAACTTCATGAGTTTTGCTCCACTCGGGGTGGTGCTCGTGGCCATGCTGGGAGTGGGCGTGGCCGAGGGCAGCGGCCTGATTTCCGCGGCGCTGCGCGGGTTCGTGTTACGCATGCCACGCACCTTGCTCACCGCCAGCATCGTGTTGGCTGGGCTGCTCGCACATGTTGCGGCGGACGCTGGCATTGTCATCCTGCCGCCGCTCGCCGCTCTGCTCTTTGCTGCCTCAGGCCGTCATCCGCTTGCAGGGCTTGCCGCGGCGTTCGCGGGAGTGGCAGGCGGCTTCAGCGCCAACCTGTTGCCTGCGCCGTTGGACGCCGTGCTCGCGGGGCTTTCGCAGGAGGCACTGACAGCTTCCAAGCTGCTGCCGGCCTACCATGTGCAGATGCTGGGGAACTACTTCTTCCTCGCTGCTTCCACACCCTTGTTGGTGATCATGGCGACCTGGGTCACCCACACCATCGTGGAGCCGCGATTGGGGCCGTGGCAGGGCGCGCAAGAGATGGCCAACCCGCTCACTGCCGACGAACGCCGCGGACTGCGCGCAGCCGGTTGGTCGGTGCTGGTCATGCTGGGTTCGATCGCGGCGCTCGCGCTGTTGCCGAACGCGCCCCTGAGGGTGGATGCGGGTTCGAGTCTGGAGCGATTCAAGCCGCTGTTGGAGAGCATGGTCGTGGTGATCGCACTCGTGTTCTTCGTTCCCGGCGTGGCCTACGGCATGGCCGTTGGGAAGGTGAAGAGCGATCACGATGTGGCTAGACTCACCTCCGATAGCATCGCCGGCATGGCGGGCTACATCGTAATCGCGTTCGTGGCCGCGCAGTTCATCAACTACTTCGCCTGGTCGAACCTGGGCGCGATCCTCGCCATTCGCGGCGCCGAGCAATTGAAGCTCATGGGGCTCGAGGGCGCTGGACTCATCGTCTGCTTCATCGCGTTCACCGCCACGGTGAACCTGCTCATCTCCAGCGCGTCCGCGAAGTGGGCGATCATGGCGCCCGTGTTCGTGCCGATGCTCGTGCTGCTGGGCTATACGCCCGAGGCGACGCAGGCGATCTATCGCGTGGGCGATTCCAGCACCAACATCATCACGCCATTGTTGCCCTACATGCCGTTCATCCTCGCGACGGCAAGGCGCTACGATCCCAAGGCGGGCACCGGCACGATGGTGGCGCTGATGCTGCCATACTCCGCAACATTCCTCGTGATGTGGACGATGCTGCTGTTGGTGTTCTATTTCGCGCACTGGTCCATCGGCCCGGGCGTGTTCTTCCACTTGCCGGGCTGAGGCTGGCTCAGCAGGGTCGACCGCCGCTGCCGCAGGTGCAGTCAAGGCAGCCGTGCTCGGCACAGGTGCCACAACTCTTCAACAGTTGCGTGCGCATGGCGGTCCTGGCGCGGTGCAGGCGGACCGCCGCGTTATTCAAGGTGATACCGGCTGTGCGTGCGTAGTCCGCAAGGCTGCCTTCATCCATCTCGACCTCACGCAGCGCTGCCGCGTACTCGGGCTTGAGCGTGCCGAGAAGCCCGGCCACACACCGGCACGCCTCCTCGCGCAACTCGGCATCGGCAGCCGGGGATTCCGTTTCGCTCCACTGGGCCGCGCGCTCCATCGCACGAGCCTCTGCGCCGCGACGGCGATGATGATCGACGATGGCGTTGCGCAATACTTGATAGAACCAACCGGTCGCGGCTTGTCCCTCGCGCAACTGTTCAACGCGTGGCAGGCCGCGCACGAACGCGTCCTGAAGAAGATCCTCCGCCACTTCACGGGAGCCGACCCGTCGCTCGAGGAACGACAGGAAGCGCCGCTGGTTCGCGACCAGTGCGCGCACCACCTCAGGTGTGTCGGGCAGGGCGGCTGGAGCCGAGAGTTGGATCGGATCGAGTGGGGTGTCATCCATGGTGGTCCTCATATTGGCCCGGACATTGGCCCGCGGCCAGTCCGAAGCGGCCGCGGGCCGTGCATCGTACGCGTCAATCGGCCGAGCCACAGAGGCAAGGGCCGGTGGGGGCCAGCAATTGGCCCGGCGAGCAGGCGCAGGGAGCGCAGTCGCATGGCTGGCATGCACAGTTCGGGTTCTTGAGTTCGTCGCTCATGGCATCCTCCGCGGTGGTTAGGGTGTTGCCCGCGCCGGGCATCCCGACGCTCCACCCAGAGAGACGCACGAGCGGACTGGGGATTACACTGCGGCGCTCGATTCCATACCGATTCGGGATCCCCAGCCAAGCGCTGTCCCTCGAGACCTGATTGATGAGGTGCCCTGCCATGTCGATGCTTCTGCGCGTGTTCGCCCGCACCGCCGCGGTTCTGGCGTGCCTGCCGCTGGCCGTTCTGGCCCCGTCCGCACATTCCGCCCCGGCTCGTGGCGTCGTGCAGAAGCCCGCCGTGGACCCGGCGTTGCTCGGCGGACTCGAGTGGCGTCTGATCGGTCCCTTCCGTGGCGGCCGCTCCGGCGCCGTGACAGGCGTGGCCGGGCAGCCCCGCTTGTTCTACATGGGCTCCACGGGCGGTGGCGTGTGGCGCAGCCTTGACGCGGGTGCTTCGTGGGAGAGCATGAGCGACTCCACCTTCGGCACCGGTTCGGTCGGTGCGATCGGCGTTGCGCCATCGGATCCGAATGTGATCTATGTGGGGATGGGCGAGGAGACCGTGCGCGGCAATGTCTCGCACGGCGATGGGTTGTATCGCTCGCTCGACGCGGGACATTCGTGGGTGCGTATGGGGCTGGAAGCCACACGCCAAGTGAGTCGCGTGCGCGTGCACCCCACTAATCCCGACTTGGTGTATGTCGCGGCGCTGGGCAACTTGTTCGCGCCGAGCCCCGAGCGTGGTGTGTACCGTTCCAAGGATGGCGGCCGACATTGGGATCGCGTCCTGTTCGTGAATGACAATGTCGGCGCGAGCGACTTGGCGATGGACCCGAACAATCCTCGCATCCTCTACGCCGGAACATGGCGGGTTCGCCGCAAGCCCTGGACCATGGAGAGTGGTGGCGCAGGCTCGGGGCTGTGGAAGTCGACCGACGGCGGGGACACCTGGAAGTGCCTGACCGACACCACCAACACCGAGAGCGGGCTGCCCAAAGGCGTGCTGGGCAAGGTCTGCGTGAGCGTGTCGGGTGCCAGGTCCGAGCGCGTGTACGCCATGATCGAGGCCGAGGACGGTGGCCTCTTTCGCTCGGACGACGCGGGACGCAAGTGGACGCGTGTGAGCGAGAGTCGCAGCCTTCGGCAACGCGCGTGGTATTTCAGCCGCGTGTATGCGGATCCCAAGGACGCCGACAAGGTCTATGTGCTCAATGTGCAGATGCAGATGTCGAAGGACGGCGGCCGGACTTTTGCCACCCTGGGCGGTATGCATGGCGACCATCACGACCTGTGGATCGATCCGAACGATCCGCAGCGGATGATCAATGGCAATGACGGGGGGGCGTGCGTCACGGTGGACGGCGGGCAGTCGTGGTCTTCGCAGGGCAATCAGCCCACGGCGCAGTTCTACCATGTGATCACGGACAACAGTTTTCCCTACCGCGTCCTGGGTTCCCAGCAGGACAACAGCAGTGTCAGCATCCCGAGCCGCACGACGGGCTATGGCATCGAGCGCGAGGATTGGTTCGATGTGGGAGGAGGCGAAAGTGGGTATATCGCCCCGGACCCGAACAACCCGGACATCGTGTACGCCGGCTCCTACGACGGCTATCTCACGCGCACGGATCGTCGCACGCTCCAGCAGCGCGACATCAACGCGTATCCCGATAACCCGATGGGTTCGGGCGCGGAAGGCGCCAAAGAGCGCTTCCAGTGGACTTTCCCCATTGTGTTCTCGCCGCATTCACCGAGCACCCTGTACGCCGCATCGCAACACTTGTTCCGCAGCCGCGACGAAGGCCAGACATGGCAGGTGATCAGCCCGGACCTGACTCGCAATGATCCCACCAAGCTGGGTCCCTCGGGCGGTCCGATCACCAAGGACAACACCAGCGTCGAGTACTACTGCACCATCTTCACGGTGGCGGAGTCGCCCAAGCAGAAGGGTGTGATCTGGGCCGGCACCGACGACGGTCGAATCCAACTCACGCGCGATGATGGGGCAACTTGGATCGATGTGACGCCCAAGGAACTTCCGCAGTGGAGTCAGATCAACCTGATCGAGGCTTCGCCCCATGCCGCGGGCACCGCGTATGCCTCCGTGGTGCGCTACAAACTGGGTGACTTCGCCCCGTACGCCTACGTGACGCACGACTTCGGCCGCACCTGGAAGCGCATCGTGAATGGCCTGCCCCAGGACAGCTTCGTGCGCGTTGTCCGCGAGGACCGGGTCAAGCAGGGGTTGCTGTACGCTGGCACCGAAACGGGGGCTTGGGTGTCGTTCAACGATGGCGGCGCGTGGCAGAAGCTGCAGCGCAACCTGCCCGTGGTCCCGGTGACCGACATCGCGGTGAAGGACGATGACCTGATCGTGTCGACCCAGGGACGCTCCTTCTGGGTGATGGACGACATCA
>JANLOU010000107.1:0-2483 GCA_031366735.1 Candidatus Eiseniibacteriota bacterium | reverse complement strand
CACATTGCTCTTGCCCATCACTTCAACGTCGATCGCGGCGGGATTGAGTTCGATCTTGCGTCCGTTCTTGGTGGACGCTTCCGCCAATAGTTCACGGACTCGCGCGAGCACCGGATAGCTGCGGGTCACTTCGACCTCGCTGCTCAGGTCCTCCTCCCACTCGCCGAAGATCTGCCGATTGGAGCTCAGCGCGCTCTGCTGCTCTCCGCGCACGATCAAGACGCGCCCCGTGGAGACATAGTTGACCGGAGTGGACATCGCGACGACCAGCACGGTCGCCGTGACAACGAAGAACAGTCCCAGAATGAGCCACTTCCGCCGGAAGATGACGGACAGGAACTCACGCGAGGTCGCCTGATTCGCAGCCGGCTGCGGTGCGCCCGGGGGCATCATGCTCATGGAGAGGGCTACTCCGAGACGACCCGGGTCACGAACACCCGGTCGAGGTTGAACAACTCCCAGCCGATCAGCGCCGAGGCGAGCGTCTGCGACAACGGGCCGAAGAACTGCGTGACGAAGACACCGACATTGCCGATCGTCGAGCGGGGGACGAAGACGATGTCGTACTTGGAGACGGGTAGATCCTCGAGGTCGTCCCCCTTGAGCAGGCGATCCAGACGGACACGCGAGACCGACACGGTGCGCGCGCCGTCGCGGTGGAACACGAGCACGCTGTTGCGCGCCGCATCATCCTTGAGCCCGCCAGCAGCCGTGATGGCCTGCATCACGGTCACGAACGGACCGGCTGGATAGGAGCCGGGTTTGTCCACGCGCCCGAGCACATGCACCACATTGCCAGCGGGTTCGGACACCTCGATGGTGACCCGCGGCTGCCGCAGGTCCGCGCTCAAGAGCGCGACCAGCGACTTCTGCAGCTCCATGGGCGTCAATCCGGCTGCCACCACATCCCCCACCGGGTACACCGTGATCCGCCCATCGGGGCGGACCTTCTGCTCGCGGATGAAGTCGAGGTTGCCGTCTCCGCGCGGGCCAAGGTTCACGGCCAGTCGGTCACCCGGAGCGATGCGGTACTCAGGGACCCGGCTCCAGTCGATGGAAGTCGAGTCCGCCTGCCCGGCATGGGCCGCAGTGGCGAGGACGAGCCCCAGAGCGACAGCCATGAGGTGACGGAGCATGGAACGGATCACGCGGACTCCCGGTCGGCGAAGAGGTGCCCAGGACCTGGAGAGTGCGGACAGGCTGACCTCGCCACCTCGAATGGAGGTGGCGTCACAGGCATTGCCGGACGCACTCGGGCTCTGGGTATGAACCCGGCTAACTTCTCAACGGTGAGGGCCAGTGGACTGGAGCCCCACCCGATGTGGTAGCAAGATGCGTCTGGGTCTTTCCTCCGCCTGCGGATCGCCAATCACCGCATCCACGGTGACTCGCCACCCAGAGTATAGTCAGGCGGTTTCGGGACTGTCAACGCTCGAGCACCTTCGGGCATGCCACACTTGGGGCTTGTCGCAGGCCGGACGCACAGGGGGATTCGGCACACCCTGCCCCGAGCTTGAGTCTGGGGCCAATCCACCCACCCTGGGCCCCTCCCCCGCGCCAAGGCTCCGCCGCGTGGGGTCCTGCCACGGGTCGGGAAAGCCGTCAGCGCCCCAACTGCGAACGGACCGCTGCAGTGAAGAGGGGCACCATGATCTCGTGGTGCCCGGTGAGCGCGTAGCCCTGTCCACCCTTGGCCCCTCGCGTCGGCCGCTGCACCACATTCAGCGTGGGCCGGTAGTGCTGGATCTGGTCGAAGTTCACCGTGGTGAGTCCAGTGAGGTCGGCCCCAAGATTGCGCGCGACCGAGAGTGCCTTGAGGAATACCTCGGGCATGAGCACGGCGGAACCCAGGTTGATCACCACGGCCCCGCGCGCCTCGGCCAGGGTCGCGGCGAAGATCCGGAAATCGCGCAAGGTCGTCTCACCCAGCGCCGCGCCGTCGCAGCGCGGATGATGGTGGATGGTGTCCGTGCCAATCGCGACATGCACCGATGCGGGGATACCGGCCCGCCACGCGCTGGCAAGCAGGCTCACCGCACGATGCGGCGCTGCGGACGCCTCGAGCGCTCGGCCCCAACACTCACCCAGTCCATCCGCCCGCTGGGCTCCCTCCACCATCGCCGCGTTCATGAAGTCGCCAGTCTCATCGACCATGCCGAAGCGACCTTCGTGCAGTCCCGCCTCGACATCCTCGGAGGTCCTGCCGATGCGCGCGATCTCCACATCATGGATCGCCGCGGCACCATTCATGGCCAGATGCTTCACGATTCCCAACTCGATCAACTCGACCAGGCACGGCGTCACGCCCACCTTGATCACATGGCCACCGCACATCACCACGACGGGACGCCCGTCGCGCACGGCCTGTGCGGTACGGGCGACCACTTCGCGCAGGCTGCGAGCGGCGAGTTGGTCGGGCAGCGAATCGAGCACAGCCTGCGCAGCGGCGGGATCGAGCGGCTTGGCGAAGTCCTCGACCCGCA
>JANLOU010000098.1:0-1624 GCA_031366735.1 Candidatus Eiseniibacteriota bacterium | reverse complement strand
GGAATGGTTCGATCAGGATCAGTTCGCGACGTACTACGGGGACACTTACGGCCAACACATCCTTTCAAGTGGTGCCCGACACCCCCAGTGGCCCTTGGATGGTGCCCCTATCGCGAATCAAGCGATCCCTCTGGATGAGGGTCCAGTCGCAGCAGCTTCGGGAAGGGACGGCTGCGCCTATTGGTTGTGGAGTCAACGCACGCAGGGCCTCGAGCAGGACCTCATGCTCAAGCGCACGCTCGCGGATGGCTCACTCGATCCAACTTGGCCCGCGGGTGGCATCGATGTGGTGGCTTCATCGATGGATGTGTTCGGGGCCGCGATGGTCCCCGACGGCGTCGGCGGGGTGTTCATCGTGTGGAGCGATGAACCACTGAGCCCTACGACCACGACGGTACAATCCGCACGCGGGCAGCACATCCTCGCCGATGGCAGCAGGGCTCCCGGCTGGCCCGTCGGAGGGATCCAGATGAACAGCATCCTCGGTGTGGTGCTGACCCCGGAGGTCGTGCCCGATGGGATCGGCGGAGCGTACTTCAAGTACGACCTGTACGATCCGAGCACGGACCGAAAAGCCATCATGGTCCAGCACATCCTCACCGATGGCAGCCTCGCGCCCGGCTGGCCCGCGGGTGGCCAGCGCGCCTGCACATTCACCTCCTTCCAGACCTCGGTGGACGCCTCCCTCATCGCCGATGGCGCCGGGGGGGTGTATGTCGCATGGGACGACATGCGCGACATGCCACCGGGCAGTTCCACGCTCACGGGCGATATCTACATGGCCCGCCTCGCGCCCGATGGCACCCGTCCTGCCGGCTGGCCCGCCGAGGGACTACCCGTCCACCTCGCTCCCGGTGCGCAGTGGTTCCCGCGGCTCTGTCCCGACGGCGCGGGCGGTGCCCTGGTCACCTGGACCGACAATGTCATCGGCAGGCCGATGCTCACGCGCATCACCGCCTCGGGCGCGCAGGCCCCGGGCTGGCCCGCGGGCGGCACGGTCATGTGCACGGCGGCGGGCGGCCCGATCCATCCGCACCTGGCACCCGACGGGACCGGCGGCGCCTACGCGGCCTGGAGCCAGGGCCCCAGTGAGCGCGCCTACGCCCAGCATTTCCGCGGCAACGGCACGCTGGCGCCGGGCTGGGCTATGACCGGCACACTGCTGGTCGATATCCAGGCCTCCATCCAGCGCTTCATCACGGTCCATCCCGCCGAGCCGGGCAACGCCATCGTCGTGTGGCAGGACAGCCGCCAGGCCGACACCCCGCGCGGCAGCATCCGCGCCCAGAAGCTCGTCACCGACGGGCTCGTGCCCACGGCGCTCGCGCTGCAGTCGGCCGAGGCCGATGCGCACAGCGTGCGGCTCGCATGGTGGGGCTCCAGTGCCGCCGAGGGAGCGTTCGTCGTCGAGCGCAGTGCCGATGGCGCAGCGTGGACGCGACTCGGCCCAGCGAACGCCGAGAGCGCCGAACGCCTGACCTACGAGGACCGCGAGGTGCTCGCGGGCCAGCGGCTCGCGTACCGGTTGCTCGATGCCTCGGGCCGCGTGGTCGTGGCCGCCGCCTGGGTCGAGGTGCCGCAGGTGCTCGAGTTCGCACTCGCCGGTGCGCGCCCCAATCCCGCG
>JANLOU010000036.1:0-1711 GCA_031366735.1 Candidatus Eiseniibacteriota bacterium | reverse complement strand
TCGCTGTACCTGCACCGCCTGCTGATTCCGCTGGGCGTCAAGGTCACGCGCATCGCGCGGGGCGTCCCGATGGGTTCCGATCTCGAGTACTCCGACATGGTCACCCTCGCGCGCGCCATGGAAGGGCGACGCGAGGTCGAGTAGTCCCGGCTTCCGCCAGGGCCCCACGCTCGCATGGATACTTTCAGTCTCGGCCTCGTCCTTGTGCTCGTTCTGCTGAACGGTTGCTTCGTCATGGCGGAGTATTCGCTGGTGGCGGTGCGCTGGACGCGGGTCGAGGAGTTGGTCGAGCGTAATGTCTACGGCGCGCGCGCGGTGCAGAAGGCGATCGAGAACATGGAGGGCAGCATCGCCGCCTCGCAGTTGGGCGTCACCCTCTGCTCGCTGGGTGTGGGCTGGGTGGGCGAGCCGGCGCTGGCCGAGATGGTCCATCCGCTCATGCTGCGCCTGCCACTGCCCTGGCCCGATGGCATGGCGCACATCGTGGCCATCGTGATCGGGTTCATGATCATTACCTACCTGCATGTGGTGATCGGCGAGTTGGCGCCCAAGGCCATCGCGCTGCAGATCGCCGAGCCGGTGGCGCTGTTCTTCGCGGGGCCGCTGCTCATCTTCGGGCGCGTGTTCACGCCGCTCAGCTTTTTCATGCGCACCTCGGGCCGCGGCTTGGTCAAGTTGCTGCGCGTGCCCGCGGCCACGGCCGAGCAGTCGGTGCATTCGTCCGATGAGATCGACCTGCTGGTCGAGGAGGGCAAAGAGGCGGGCATCATCCCGCACGACGAGGCGGCCTATGTGCGCGCGGTGTTCGAGCTCTCCGACAAGAAGGTGCGCGATGTGATGGTGCCGCGCGAGAAGTGCGTGGCGGTGGCGCTCAATGCGACCGAGGACGAGATCCTCGACATGGCGCGCGAAACGGCTCACACGCGCATGCCGGTGTACGACGGCGACCCCGACAATGTGGTGGGCATCGTCAACACCAAGGACCTGTTCCATGTGTTCAGCCTCAAGGGGCTGGTGATCCTCATGGACGCCATGTACCCGGCGCTGTTCGTGGACCCCGACAGCGCGGTGGCGCGCCTGCTCAAGATCTTCCGCAAGGAAAAGCGGCAGATGGCGGTGGTCAAGAGCGCCGAAGGTAAGTTCCTGGGGCTCGTGACGCTCGAGGACATCCTCGAGGAGATCGTGGGCGAGATCGAGGACGAGCATGACTGAGTGGGTGGCGCGGCGTTCGCGCCGCGTGCCCGCCTTGGCGCTCGCGCTCGTCCTGATCGCCAGTGCCGGTCCCGCCGATTCGCCGCCGCCCACGCCCGACCCCGACGCCACGCCCGATGCGTTCGCGGTGGCGCACAGCGCGCTGCTTGCGCCGTTCACGACGCGCGCATTCCATGTGGGTCCGCAGGGCCAGCTCGATGATGGCGCGGTGGAGCTGCGTTTCACGCCTCACGCCGACGGGGCCGCCGCGGCCGATCCGAAGCGCATTGCCTACGAGGCGCGCTGGCTGCCGATCGTGCGCTGGACGCGGGTCGCGGGCAGCGTGCGTTACCAGTTCGAGGCGGTGGCCCTGCCGCTGGCCGCGCCGCGCGAGAGCGTGTTGGTGTCCAGCATCGAGGTGCGCATCGCCAACATGGGCAGCGCGCCGGCAACGGCATCGCTCGACCTCGCGCTGGCGTATCCCACGGTGCGCCGCACCTTCGTGGCGTTCGATCGCACC
>JANLOU010000633.1:0-3514 GCA_031366735.1 Candidatus Eiseniibacteriota bacterium | reverse complement strand
GCAGCAGGTGCGGCGGTCTTGGCAGGCGCGGCGGCAACCGCCGGGGCCGGGGCGGCAGGCGCCGGAGCCGTGGCGCCGGCGGCATCACCGATCCGTCCGATCTCCGTGCCGACCAGCACGGTGGTGCCCTCGGCGATCAGGATCTCGGTGAGCGTGCCTTCGGCGGGCGAGGGGATCTCGACATTGATCTTGTCGGTCTGGATCTCCACGATCGGCTCTTCCTTGCGAACCTTGTCGCCCACGGCCTTCAGCCATTTGGCGACGGTTCCCTCGGCGACGCTTTCGCCAAGCTGCGGCACCACGATCGACATGGCCATCGGATTCCCCCCGTCATGTCCGGAGCTTGGCCCCGGACCATTGATCCATCCTGAATACACAGCGCGTGGCCCGCGGGCCTTGCGCACAAGGGCTTACGTGCGAGCGTTGGCTTTGCGACGCTCCAATCGAAGCTGTCGGCGCGCCACGGCACGCGCGTGTTCGGTGCGTTCCTCGTCAGTTTCGAGCAGAAGCGGCGGCACGGCAACGGGACGGCTCGTGACCGAGTCGAGCGCCACGAAAGTCACGAACGCGGTGCCCGTGCGGCGGCGCTCCCCGGTGAGCATGTCCTCGGACTCCACATCGACCCGGATCTCCATACTGCTCCTGTCGACATGCGTGAGCCGTGCGTGGATCAGCGCCACCTGTCCCACCTGGATCGGCGCCAGGAACGACATCTCGTCGAAGGCTGCCGTGACCACGGGGCGGCGACTGTGGCGGTTGGCAACTATGGCGGCGGCGAGGTCGACCCAATGCATCACCGTTCCACCGAGCAGCGTGCCGTGCACATTGGCATGCTGCGGCAGCACCAACTGCGTCATCTCGGTGGCCGAATCGCAGACTCTGCGGCCGGCAAGGGCGGGGCTCGGGTTCAAACGGTTCTCGCTTCCGCACTGGGGTTCTGTGCGCGCCAAGCCCGGAAGGGTGGCGCTGGACGCCATCATAGCGAGCGGCCCGGTGGCTCGCAAAGCCGGCGACCCGCGCCGGCCTGACCCTCCTCGCAAGGAACGCTGTGCCACCAGACGAAACGGCCGGGACCCGTGTGGGTCCCGGCCGTTCGCACTGCGGGTTGCAGATTACTGCGCGAGCTTGATCGACTTCGTCTTGAACGTCTCGCCGTTGACCTTGAGGCGATAGAAGTACACGCCCGCGCCCGTCTTGGCGCCCGTCGAGGTGCGACCGTCCCACGCGCGGGTGTACTCGCCCGCCGGCAGGGTGGCCTTCTCGAGCGTCGCAAGCTCACGACCCGACACATCGTACACGCCCAGTTCCACCACCGCCTCGACCGGCAGGCTGAAGGCCAGACGCGGACGCGTGGACGGGTTCTGCAGCGCCGCGAAGCGGACGGTGCTCGTGGTGGGTGTGACGCTGACATTGAGGCCGTGATTGATGATGTCGCTCAAGTTACGCGGGCAGAGCCGGAAGCTCGAGTTGGCGTAGTGCAACACGCCCGTGACCGTCATGACCATCCCGAGCGGCGGATGCACGAAGGTCGCAGTCGTCCCAAGCGCCGTGTTCAGGCTGGACACGAAGATCGTGTCGCCGAAGGTGGGGTTCGGACCCGCCACATGGAAGCCCGTGTTGGGCAGCGGCGTGATCTTCTGCACGACCTTCACATACGAGAGCTTGGCGAGCATGCACTCGTACTCTTCGCCGTCCAGCAGCGCCTGCGCGCTGTCACAGGTATCGCGTGCGGCGTTGGCCACCGTGACGGGCAAACCGGTAAGCGCAGTGCCCGGGCCGAGATCGGTGACATCGACGACACCCACCACCTCGGTCTCCGACCCGAACTCCTGGATCTGACCCACGATGCGGTAGCGGCGGCCAATCTGGAGCGGGGTGGTCGGCGCGAACACCGACACACCGCCGCGCAGGCCCTGATTCTCGTCGTTGATGTAGTAGAGCGCCTGGTAAACCGCGACAGCCGTCCCCGTCACGGTCATGCGCGGCCCGAAAACACCACTGGCGACTCTGCCGCCGCTACCCGCGAAACGCGACTTATCGAAGCAGTTCGGGAAGGGCACCGCCAGCGAGTCCGGGTTCGGAGCTTCGGTTTCGGCGCAGGTCAGCACACCGTTGACGAAAGTGCGCGACTGGGGCGAAGTCATGGCCAATAGGTTGTCCGTGCCCACGACATTATTGACCGTGACCGTCTCCAGATCGCCATGGTTCAGACCATTGGTGACCGTGATGATGGCGGCACTTGTACCGTCCATGACGGCCGCATCCACGGTCCCGAATGAGGCGAGCGAATTATTGTTCGTGTTCGTGGCGGAGGCCGCGGTCACATCACGGTCGAACACGATCCGGATCAGATTGTCCGCCACCGGGTACGCGTCGTTCACATTCGGGGGGGTCGTGACCTGGATGTCATTGCCGTTGCGCAACTGGATGCGATAACCGCGGGTGCGCTGATTCATGATGCCCTGCACCGAGGCCACCGGGGTGTTCAAAGGCGGCGCGGCGAAGGTGGTCAGGGTGCTGCCGTCGATGAACACCGAGTCGCTCGGAGCGGAGGCGCTCGTCAAGATGAACCCGCCCGTACCGAGACCGGTGACCCGAGCCACTTTGAGCGGGCCATTGATGCGGACCAGCATGCCCTCGTACTGCTCGCCGACGGTATTGGTCGGGGTCTCTTTGAGCTGCGTGGTGGTCCCGACGAAGAACGGCGGCAAGGCGTTACCCGAAGAAATCACGCGCACGAGGCAGTCATCCGTGCCCTGGACGCCATCGTTGCCTTCGAGTTCAGTCTCACCCTGGAACTCCTGCTTCCGACCGTACACAACGACTTTGTCACCGATCGCGAAGTTGTACGGCGCGCCCTGCTTGTTGAACGATCCGGTGAACACATCGATACCGGTGAACGGATTGCCCGTGATGTCCTGCATGTAGAACGCATAGCCCGTCGACTTGCCGTCGAAGCCCGTGATGATGCCCTGGACACCGCGGACGGTATCGAGCACGGCCGGGAATGGCACGGCGGCGGAGTTCTGCAGGTTCACGATCGTGAGCGTGTCGGGGAAAGCACCGCCGGGACCCGGCGGGTACTGCGTGGCCATCGCGACGCTGGCGGAACAGAGCAGTAGGGCCGCGCCGAAGAAACGAGTCAGCATTTTGTTCATGGAGGTCACCCCTGGTTGCAGGTCGAAGGTGAAGGAACTGGGTCATCCGTGGGGGGTTCGGTCGCCAAGCATCCAAGAGGACAGAACATTCCCGTGTGCATTCAAGCCAGTCTGATTGTACCAGCAGGCGACAAGCCTGAGTGAAGGAAAATCCGCGCTACCTTCATGTTACGACCGGGTAACCGAGCTTCCAGGGCGCACTCCGGATCAGCTCCTCGGCCCGTCAAACGTATGTTGCCGAAAAGGTTGCGGGCCGGACTCAGGGCCCAAGGAGCCCCAAAAGCTGGAGGACCTTGGCCAACAGCCGGGGCGCCGTGCCGGTCGTGGGCGGGATCGTCGTGGAGATGGGAACGGTG
>JANLOU010000604.1:0-26337 GCA_031366735.1 Candidatus Eiseniibacteriota bacterium | reverse complement strand
CGTTCTCGATCCGCCAAGCCTCGGTCACCTGGAATGAGAAGTTGCCGTCGGCCGGGCTCACCGAGCCGCCGCCCAGCCGCTTGCAGAAGAGTCCGCGTTGGACCGACGCGATCAACTCCTCGGGCGTTTGGCTCCCGGATTCGATATAGGTATTCGTCATGCGACAGAGCGGATAGTCGCGGTACGAGGCGCGTCGACCATTTCCCGTGGGAGTGTTGCCCGTCAGCGTTGCGTTCAACCGGTCCCAGAGGAAGCCCACCAGAATGCCGTCCTCGACGAGCACGGTGCGTTGTGCAGGAGTGCCTTCGTCGTCCACGCGAAAGGAGCCGCGTGAGTTCGGGATGAGCCCGGAGTCCACGATGGTCACACCTCGGGCCGCAACCTGCTGCCCCATCTGAGTGGCACGGATGGAGGATTGCTTGCGGATGGTATCGCCCTCCATGCTATGGCCGAAGCACTCGTGCACCATCACGCCGCCCCAGCCATTGCACACGACAACGGGGTAGGACCCCGCCTCGGGCTCACGCGCCGACAACAGCAGCACCGCGCTCGATGCGGCTTCTTCGGCCACGCGCTCCGGCGTGCGCTCGTGCTCGTAGTACGACGCCTCCACGCAACCACCCGCTGCCGCGAATCCTTCCTGACGCTGATCGCCCTCGAGCGCCAGCGCGCTCACGACCAACCGCGACAGATAGGTGGCGTCCTCGGCCCACAACCCCTCGCTGTTCGCGATCAGGAATCGCTTGGCCGAGCTGGCAAGCGAGATGCTCACCTCGCGCACGCGTCCGTCGTGGCCGCGGGCGGCGGCATCGGCCCGGTGCAGCATCTCGACCTGCGTTTGTTCGTCGAGCATCAGTGGGGCCGGCGCATGCAGCGTGAACGGGGCTGGAGTATCCACCACACGGAACGCCGTGGGTGCGCCGCCGGGCGCACCGTCGCGTGCGATGCGCGCCGCGACACGAGCGGCTTCGCGCAGGTCGGCGGGGGCGAACCCGTCGGCATACGCATAACCCGTCTGCTCGCCGACGATGGCGCGCACGCCGACACCATTGAGCACCGAGTACGAACCATTCTTCAACCGGCTCTCGTCGAACGAAAATCCTCGCAGGACCGTGTGCTCGGCGAAGACATCGGCGAACTGGGCGCCCGAGGAGCGGGCAATTGCAAGCAGTTCGGCCACGAGTTCGCGTGGCACGGATTGGGAGAGCGGCGGGGCGGTGGCATCGGGCATGGGTCGCATCCTCGCATCCTAGCCAATCCAAGGCGCAGTGGCGCAATGCCGTGCGACGAGTGCCGCCGCGCTGGCGCGGTTCGCCATTGCGAGGGGGCCCGCCCACTCAGTACACTTCTTGTGCTCGAGACCTGCGGTCTCGCTGTCCACCGGGAGCCTCCATGCGCCGTTCGCCCTATTTCTACCTGCTGTTGCTGCTGCTCGTGGGGCTCGCCCTCATGCCGAAGCAGTTGTTGTCGCGTCAGCAGGCGAGCACCGACTTCGTGCATTTCGAGAGCGCGCATGTGCACCCGCTTGCGTTGACGCCGGACGGAACCCGGTTGCTCGCGGTGAACACCCCCGATGGCAGCCTGACGGTGTTCGACCTGACCGGGCCCGTTCCGAGACGGGTGGGCTTCGTGCCGGTGGGCTTGGAGCCGGTGTCGGTGTGTGCGAGATCGAATACCGAGGCCTGGGTGGTGAACCAACTCTCGGACGCGGTGAGCATCGTGGATCTGACCACATTGCATGTGCGCGCGACGCTGAGCGTGGGCGACGAGCCGGCCGATGTGGTTTTCGCGGGTACGCCGCAACGGGCATTCGTGAGCGTGAGCGGCGCGGACGCGGTGATGGTGTACGACCCTGCGAACCTCTCGGCCCCTCCGGTGCGCGTGGCGATCCCGGGACGGCAGCCGCGTGCGCTTGCCCGCAGCGCCGATGGCCAGCAGGTATTCGTGGCCGTGTTCTCGGCGGGCAATCGCACCACGGTGCTCTCCGAATCCGAGGCGGGGGATTCGCTGCCCCCACCGCAGCCCCCCATGAACCCGAGCCTGCCGCCCGCGCCGAAGACCGGGCTCATCGTAAAGCAGGATGTCCAAGGGAACTGGCGCGACGAATCCGGTCACCTCTGGAACAGCAAGATCCGCTATTCCCTCGCAGAAGTGGATGTCGCCCGGATCGACGCGAATACGCGCGTGATCACCCGCACGATCGGCGACCTCGCGGCGACCAATCTGGGCCTCGCGGTCGACCCAGTCTCGGGCGCCTTCGCAACCTCGGGGCAGGAGGCGCGCAACGCGGTGCGGTTCGAGCCCAACCTGCGCGGGCATGTTGTGGACACGCAGGTCAACCTGGTTCCGGTGAGCGGACCCGCAACGCGGGTGAACCTGAATCCGCATATCAATTATGCCGCCACGCCGGGGCCGGCCAGCGAAGCCGATTCCGCAATCGGTATGCCCACGGGTGTGGAGTGGGCGCCGGATGGGCAGTCGTTGTATGTCACCTCGATGTCGACCGCGCGACTGGCCGTGGTCCAGGCCTCGGGCGCGGTGCGGGCGCGCATCGCTGTGGTGCAGGGGCCCACGGGAGTGTTGGCGGACCCGGTTCGCCCGCGCGTCTATGTGCTGGGGCGTTTCCGCGGCGAGTTGCAGACACTGCAAGCGGGTTCTTTGAAGAGCGCGGCGATCGCCTCGCTGGGATTCGATCCCACCCCCGATGAGATCGTGAACGGGCGGCGCTGGTTCTACAGCGGGCGAACCTCCGGCCACGGAGATCAATCGTGCGCGACCTGCCATGTGTTCGGCGACATGGACCAGCTTGCCTGGGATCTGGGCGATCCGCGCGGCACCTTTGCGCCAACGCCTCCGGGCCAGGTGGATCCCTTCCTCGTGGGCTTCCATCCCATGAAGGGGCCGATGATCACGCAGACGCTGCGTTCCATGCGCCCGGGCCTGCTGCACTGGCGGGGCGACCGGGACAATCTGGACGCGTTCCAACCCGCGTTCGTCTCGCTGTTGGGTCGTGACGCCGTGCTGGCCGATTCCGAGTTCGTCGCGTTCAGTGCGTTCGCCAGTGCGCTGCGCTTTCCGCCGAACCCCAATCGCTTTCTCGACAACTCGTTGCGCGATGCCCCTGCGGGCCAGCCTAGCGCGGTGCGCGGCGCGAACTTCTTCGCGAACACTCCCGTCGATGGGTCGCTTCGTTGTGCGCAATGCCACCTGCCCGCCGATGGCGGTTCCAATGCCTTGATCAGCGGTGTCGCGCTGCGCGCGGCACAGGATATGAAGGTTCCGCAGCTACGGAATCTCTATATGAAGGTTGGGTTTCGGGACACGGCCGGGGTCGTGGCCAAGCGTGGCTTCGGATTCGCCCATGATGGCGCCTTCGATAATCTGCTGACCTTCCTGCGCATCCCGGTGTTCACTTTCGCCGGCAGTGCAACCGTGGCGGATAACTCGCGGCGGGATGTCGAAGCCTTCCTGCTCGCATTCAACACTGGCATGGCGCCCGCCGTGGGTGCGGTGGTCACACTGGATAGCACGAATCGCGACTTGCCGGCCGTGGTGGCTCGGCTCGACACGCTGGTACTGCAATCCGCTTCGGGCAATTGCGATGTGATCGCCAAAGGACGCGTGGCCGGCTCTGCGCGCGGCTGGCGTCACACGGGGGGCGGCCAATGGCAATCGGATCTGACGGGGGAGGCGTCCCTGACGACGGCGCAATTGCGAGCGCTTGCGGCGACAGGCAGTGAGCTCACCGTGCTGGGAGTTCCCGTCGGGAGTGGGATGCGTTTCGGGGTGGACCGTGATCGCGACGGGTTCCTGGACGGGGACGAACGCCTGGCGCGCAGCGATCCCGCGAATCCCGCCTCGACGCCCGGAAACGTCTCGGTCGGACCCGAGGTCGCATCGACGAGTGGGCTGCGTGGGGCACGACCGAACCCATTCTCGACCACGACCGAACTGGAGTTCACGCTGGTCCGCGCGAGCGATGTGGATCTGACCGTGTTCGATGTGCTCGGACGAGAGGTGCGGGTGTTGGCGCGCGGCGCGCGGCGGGACGCTGGGGTGCAACGCCTGGGCTGGGACGGCCGACGCGGCGATGGAGGTGTGGCGGGTGCGGGCGTGTATTTCGTCCGGCTGCGCGCCGACGGGGGGCAGTGGACGCGTGCCATTGTGAAGGTCCGGGGATAGTCCTTCCCGGCTGCTCGGGTGTATCCTGCCCAAGTGACCACCCGCCTCCTGCATCAGGGCCACAGCCCTGCGCCCGCGCTGCGTCCGACCCACGCCCCGATTCCACTCGGGGACGCAGGCTGCCTCGAGATCCTGGCCGATCGCCTACGGGCACAGCCAGGGGTGGTCGCGCTCGAGGCGGATTTCCGCGAATCCACGCTGCGCGTGCGCTACGAACCCACCAAGCTCACGCTCGAGGCGCTCGACGCGCTTGCCGCGGAGGTGGGGTCGGTGTTCGCCGAGCGGGTCTCGGTCTGCGAGAAGCGCGACAACCTCGACGCATGCTCGGAATGCTCCCTGCGATTGGGGCGACTGCAGCCAGGCGATTCGCCGGAGTTCGACGCCTCCGCCACTGCGGGGCGCGTTCGGCTCGCCCGCCGCGCCGAGCCGAGCGATGTTGCCGAGGTGGTTCGGCCGCTGGGCACCAAACCCTGGGGCGCCCGAAATACGCCGGACGAGCAGGAAAAGGCGAGCGAAGGCCGCGCCATGGTCGTGCTCACCGGCGTGTGTCTGGTGCTGTTGGTCGGCGCAAAAGTGCTGGAGCGTACGACCCTCCCTGCGGGGTGGCCCCATTCGGCGTATATCCTCGCCGCCGTGAGTGGGGGATGGTTCGCCGCCAAGGGCACGATCCAATCGCTGGCGCGGTTCCGGTTCGATGTGAACCTGCTCATGATCCTGGCCGCGATCGGCGCAGGCTCGATCGACCACCTGCGCTACCTGCCCGAGGCTGCGATCCTGATGTTCCTGTTCTCCTTGAGCAACACGCTCGAGGTCTACACCATGGGCCGCACCCGCCACGCCCTGCGCGCGCTGCTCAAGCTGCGCCCGGCGCGGGCGCTCGTGCGCCGCAATGAGCGCGAGCTCGAGGTGGAAGCCGAGTCCGTGCGCGTAGGCGAGATCTGCATCGTCAAGCCCGGCGAGGCCCTGCCGGTCGATGGGGTCGTGACGCTGGGCGCTTCGCTCATCGACCAGTCCAGCCTGACGGGCGAATCCGTGCCGGTCGAGAAGAACATCGGCGATCCCGTTTTCGCCGGCACGCTGAACCAGCAGGGCGCCCTCGAGATCACGGCAACGCGCGCGGCGGGCGACACCGCACTCGCGCGCATCGTGCAACTGGTGGAACAGGCACAGGCGCAGAAGTCGAAGACCGAGGAGATGGCGGATTGGGTGGGGCGTTACTACACGCTGGTGGTCATCGTGGGGTCCGCGCTCATGTTGTTCGTGCCGCCGTTGCTGATGGGGGCGGACTGGAACGCCTCGTTCTATCGCGCCATGACCCTGCTCGTGGTCGCGTCCCCGTGCGCGCTGGTGATCGCCACGCCAGCGACCATCCTCTCGGCCATCGCCAATGCCGCGCGGAACGGCATCCTGTTCAAAGGCGGGGCCTACATCGAGGCGCTGGGGCGCGTGAAGGTGGTGGCCTTCGATAAGACGGGCACGCTCACGCATGGTCGGTTCGAAGTCACCGATGTGGCTCCCCTCGATGGCGTGACCGAGGCCGAACTCCTGACCTGGGCGGCTTCCGCCGAGAAGCGTTCGCAGCACCCGCTGGCGCAGGCGGTCGTACGCGCCGCCGAATCCCGCGGGGTGTTGGTCGAGCCGGCGGAGTCGCTGACGAACCAGTTGGGCAAGGGTCTGGTGGCGGTGCACCGCGGCGTGAACATCGAGGTGGGCACGCCCGATCTGTTCGTCATGCTGGGCCGACCCGCACCTGCTGCGGCACTCGAACGGGTGAACGCGTTCAACGCGGACGCCAAGACCGCCATGATCGTGCATCGTCAGGGGCGTTGGGGCGTGATCGCGGCGGCGGATCAGTTGCGCGCGACCGCATCGGCAACACTGTCGGCCCTGCGTGGCGCCGGGGTGCGCCGGTTGGCGCTGCTCTCGGGTGACAGCCACCAGACCGTGGCGGCGATCGCACGCCGCACCGGCGTGGATGAACATCACGGTCAGCTACTGCCCGAGGACAAGGTGCGCATCATCGGCGAACTCGAAACGCAGTATGGGCCGGTCGCCATGATCGGGGACGGCGTCAACGATGCGCCGGCGCTCTCCCGGGCGAGCGTTGGAATCGCCATGGGGGGCATCGGCAGTGATGCTGCCATGGAGAGCGCCGATGTGGTGCTGATGGCGGATGATCTGCGTTCGCTGCCCTACGCGCTCGATCTGGCCCGACGCGCACGGGCCGTGGTGCGACAGAATCTCATCGTCGCCACGGGGGTGATGTTGGCGCTCGTGGCGTGGGTGTTCGTGGGACAGCACACGCCGTTTGGAGCGCTCAAGCTACCGGTCGCCGTCTCTGGCCACGAGGGCAGCACCGTGGTCGTGATCCTGAATGGGCTTCGGTTACTGGGAGGAAGACGCCGATGAAACGCCGGTCCTGGGCGGTCTGGATGCTCGTTGGAATGCTAGTTGGAATGCTCGTGGGTTGTTCCGCCCCGCAGCGCGAGGCGAAGCCTCCGGAGTCGGCTCCGGTCAGCACGGATGGCTGGGTTCGTTCGGGGCCCGTCGCGCTGGCGACCGAAGGGGATTCGGGCGAGGTGCGCCTCTCGGGAATCGCGAGTGTCCACTCGGATAGCATCACCACCGTGATCGTGTCGTTCGAAGACGCGAAGGGTTCACCCACCCGGCATCCGGCCGGGAGCAGTGTGGTGTTCCGCCCGCAGGTGCGCGTGTTGCGCGTCCAACTGCCGCGCACCGTGACGCACTGGGCGTTCACCGACAAGCGCTTCGAATCGGGGCTTGTCTCGCGCGTTTTCGTGGTGCGTCGACTGGATGGTTCGATCGCGCTCGACCTGCATCTGGCCGAGGCTGCAAGCGTGCGCGCGCTGTTCGGGGATGCCGTGGCGCCACTCACCCTGCACCTGCGTCGCGGGGGTGTCGCGCTCCCCGCCGTTGCCGACAAGGGCTCCTCGACCGTGTTGCTCTGGCCCCGCCCGGGCGATGATTCGGACACGCTTGCGATCGAAGGCTACGGGCGACCCTTCGAGGCCAATGTCGAAATCCATATTCGCGGCGCCGCGCCGCGCGACACATTCACGAACTCGGCGGATTACACCGAGACCTGGGGCGAGTTCGCGATCCGGTTACCGCGCGGGGCGCGCGGCCCCGCGGACACGCTGCGGGTGGGCGAGAGTCATATGGACACCGGTCGCTGGCTCGGGTCCACCGTTCCGTTGTCCCGGCACTGAGCGGAGTTCAGTCCAGCCGCGTCACGATCACATTGTCGTAGTAGACGGTGCACTGTCCCACGCCGCCCGCATAGGCTGGCAGCGCAATGCCGCCGCGCGGGCGGGCCTTGCGGACATCCTCACGCTGCAGACGGAGCTCCCCGTTCACCGAGACGCGCAGGCGGTTGCCCCGGATCTCGACGCGCAAATGGTTCCACGCGCCGTTCGCGTTCGTGGCCTGAGCCTTGCCCATGGGCCACTCGCGCAGGTACACCACCACATCCTGGTATGAGCCGCTGCGCAGGTCGACGCCGATCCCACTCTCGCCTTCGACTCGGACAATCACGCCTTTGTCGACCCCGCGCATCATGCAGACATCCAGGTCGACGGCGTAGTCGGTCCATGTGGAATCGCCCGCGCGGATGAGCGAGCGCAGTTGTTTCACATCGGGCAGGTCGGCCCGCAGCATCCCGTGCGAAATACTCCAGACGCCCTCGCGGTCCGGGCGCCAGAGACGAGCGAGCGGCGCCGCCGAGAAGTCCTCCGCCAACAACACGCCCGAGGTCGGCGGCAGGAATCGGGGGGAGCGGGGAGGCGAGGCGAGGCGAGCTTCGTCCACGCGGCCACTGGCACCCAGCAGCAGCAGCGTCGCGAGTAAGGCGGGCAGACGGGCGACTCGGAGGGCCATCACGGGGGCAAGGTTCGGCGTGAAGGTGTCCGAAGTCAACCTCGCTGCGGTCCTTCGGCGGGGATTCCCCCCGCTCACAGGTCGGGAGGTGCCGGGGTTGCTGCGTTCGCAGACCCAGTGCTAGCTTGGGCTGCATGGCCAAGAAGAAGCGCAACATCGGCGTCATCGGAGTGCCCATCGACCTCGGCGCGGGCCGCCGTGGTGTCGACATGGGCCCGTCGGCGATTCGTATTGCTGACCTTGAGAAGAAGCTCGAGGACCTCGGGCACAAGGTCGAGGACTACGGCGACCTCGATGTGATGATTCCCGAAACGCAGAAGGTGGGCACCGGGAGACTACGCTACAAGAAGCCGATCCTCGCGGCGTGCAAGGATCTCATGAAGGTCGTGGACCGCTGCCTCGAGGAAGGGCGAATGCCGCTCGTGCTCGGCGGCGATCACAGCATCGCGATCGGTTCGGTTGCCGGCTCGACCAATTGGTTCGCGCGCCATGGCGAGTCGCTCGGGCTGATCTGGTTCGACGCGCACGGCGATGCGAACACGCCCGAGACCACGCCGAGTGGCAACATCCACGGCATGTCGCTCGCCGTCTGCCTGGGTCATGGCGACAAGGATCTGGTGCGGTTGGGTGGGCGCTCCCCCAAGGTCCAGGCTCGCAATACCGTCCTGATCGGAATCCGCGACATCGATCCCAAGGAGCGCGAGTTCCTCAAGAAGAGCGGCGTCACCTGCTACACCATGCGCGATCTGGACGAGCGCGGCATGCGCGATACGCTCGATGAGGCGATCCGCATCGCCAGCGACGGCACCGCGGGCATCCACCTGTCGTTCGACCTTGATGTCGTGGATCCCGAGGATGCGCCGGGCACTGGTACGCCAGTGTGGGGCGGCATCAGTTACCGCGAGGCGCATCTGGCCATGGAACTGTTCCATGATCGCGCGAACATCGTCTCGATGGATCTGGTCGAGGTGAATCCGGTGCTGGATTCCCAGAACATGACTGGCGTGCTCGCCGCCGAACTTGCGCAGAGCGCACTGGGCAAGACCATCATGTGAGGTGCGCTCGGGAGTGGTCTCGCCGCGCGGCGAGCTGCGTCAGGCGCGGATGCTCGCGGTCAGGGCGATCAGGGCTGCGCGGAGCCGCGCGTGCGCATCGAACCGACGCACGAAGTCGCTCTCCCGCTGCCCACCCTTGGCGCGGATCACCGCCACCAGCGCACGCAACTCGGTCGGGTCCCAGCGCCCAAGCCCAGGCAGCAACAGCACGAGCGGGGCCCAGCGTTCGAACGCTTGTTGCTCTGGCGGCGACCAACTCGGTGTGGGGCCAGCGCCCAGGCGTTCGCGGGCTTCGGCCACGCAGGTGGCCGCGCCGCGGTCACCCTCGCGCGCGAAGCGCTTCGCCACCAGGTCGGTGACCGCGAGCCCCAGGTTCGCCAGCGGCAGGACCCCGATCACATCGTCGCGCCGCGCACCCAGATGCCAGTACACATTGTGTTCGCCGAGCGCTGCGAGCGTGCGTTGACTTGAACGGTGCGCGGGGTTGCGCGCCATGCGCGCCTCCTCGCGTCGCACCTGCGCACGCGCGCGTCGATCCTTCGGTTCGAATCCCAGCTTGCGATAGAACCACCACGCGCCGCTCGCCAAGCCTTCTTGATTGCCGGCGCCGCCCAGTTGGTAAGGATAGATCGTGAAGCTGTCCACCCCGAACAGATGCCGGGTGGTGCTGAGCACGCGACCATAGACCGCGCCGGCTTCGGCGCCACGGAAGGAATCGAACACGTTGTACGCGATCTCCGCCGAGCCGAACAGCGCGCTGGTGAGCACATACCCGATCGGCACGCCGTTCTTGAGCGTGAGCATGCCGTACACCGATTCCAACAGGAGTCGGCGCTCGGGCCGCACTCCCATGCAGGCGAAGGCCAGCCCATCGCCGCAGTCCACCCAACGGACATCCCGCGGATCCGCGTACGCAAAGGCATCCAGATCGCGGCTGCGCGTGACCATGGCCTCCCGGGCAAGGTCCACCAAGCGTTGTCCCTCGAGCGCGCAGAGCGGTGTCACGCGGCGCGGGGGCGTGGAAAGTTCCTCGCCCAGGTTGGGCCTTCCACGCCGAAGCGGCGTGCGCTGCGTCGCGAGGGGCGCGCCGTTCCAGCGCGAGAGCGTGCGCGAGGGCGTCGCGGGTGAGGGGACGAGCGTCATGGGGGCGTCGATGCCATCGTGCAGTCGCTCGAACAGGACGGCGTCCCCCACTCGGGCCGCGAGGCGTGTGGTGACCCAGGCGGCATCGCTCGTTGCCCCGCGCATGCGGTCGAGCCAGCCACGCAATCCCAGATCGTATTCGTCCAGTCCGGGCGTCTCGCCGTGCACCGCGAGCACCGGCAGCAGTTCCTCCAACCGGGAAGCATCGTCCCACTCTTTCCAGTCGTAATGCAGTTGCTGCGGATGCCGCGCCGAGAGCCAGCGTGCGGTCTCGGCGAAGAACCGAAAGTGGATCTCCGTGCCGGCGATGCCGCTGTTCGCAAGCGCTTCGCGATGCGAGATCAGGTCGCGCCGTTGTGCGAACGCGCGCAGCAGGCGTTCGGTGAGGGACCGGATGCCCACGCTGTCCGGATAAGCGCGCATGAACACGAGCAGTTCGTGCAGACGCACGACATCCGCGGCGGAAGCGAGCACGGCCTGCGCGAGGCCCCCCAGCAGCGAGCGCTTCTCGCGCGTGAACACGGCCGAGCCGAACTCGTGCCGCAGCGCTTCGAGCCGCGCGAGAGCCGCTCGCGCGCCGACATCCGCCGCTCCGGAACCCGGCCGGTTCATCGGATGTACGCGTCGAACCAGGCGAGTTGCCGCATGAACCAGTCGGCGCGGTGGCGGGGCTCGCGCAGCCCGTGCGGCTCGCGGGGGTAGCGCACATACTGGGTGGGCACGCCGAGTGATTTGAGCGCCTGGTAGTCCAGTTGCGCTTGCGGGTTCGGCACGCGCTGGTCCATCTCGCCGTTCAATACCAGCGTCGGCGTCTTCACATTCTGGTAGTAGGCCAACGGTGAAGCGCGCCGCCATTGCTCGAAGGTCTGCACCGGTGTGCCAAGGAACTCATACGCGCGATACTGATGCGTGTCGCTCTGGCCCCAGAGGTTCGCCAGATCGACCGCCCCGGCGCTCACCACCGCGGCGTCGAATCGTGTCGTCTGCGAAATGGCCCAGGCCGAAAGATAGCCGCCGTACGAATGGCCGAACACGCCCAACCGATTCGCGTCGGCCAGTCCGCGCTCGATCAGGCTGTCCACACCGGTCTGCACATCACGCCAGTCCTGTCCGCCCCAATCGGCGCGCTTTCGCACCATGAAGGCGGTGCCGTAGCCGCCGCTCGAGCGGAAGTTCGGCATGAACACCTGGTAGCCATGCGCCGCCATGTACTGCGCCATGGGCTGCAAGCCCCACCCATAGCGCGTGGTGTATGGGCCGCCGTGCAGGAGCACGAGCGTCTTGAGCGCACCCACGGCGGGCGCGCCCGGCGGGCGGACGAGCATGCCCTCGACCTTGGTGCCATCGTCACTCGTCCAACGGAACACTCGCGTCTCGCCCAGCGTGAGTCCGCGCATGGAAGCGTTCACATCGGTCACGGCCCGGCCTGCGAGCTGCACATGGTCTGCGATCCACAACTCGCTGGGAGTGTCGAAGCTGTTCTGCACCCACGCGGCGCGGCCTCGATCCGAGATCGCGATGGGTCCCATGATCTCGCGGCGTTGCAGTGGACCCACGCTCGCGCGCCCGCCGGTGCGCGCGACCGACACCAGTGCGCTTGCGGCCCCTTGCTGTGAAGTGAAGAAGAGCGAGTCGGAGCCCGTACTCCAGCTCGGGGAGCGGGCGTCCTCGTCGAATCCGGAGGTGAGCGGAACGGGTGTGCCGCCGTTCGCCGGCGCCACCCACAGGTCGGTCTTCTCGACGAATGCGTTTCGATTTGCGCTGCCCGCCCAGGCGATCCATCTGGAATCCGGCGACCATCTTGCCTCACTCTCGGGGAGCGCTCCGAGTCTCAGGATCGGGCCACCGGCTGCCGAGACCACCGCGATGTCCGAGAGGTTCGCGTCGTCCACATCGCCCGTCGGGTTCCATGTGAATGCCACATGGCGCGAATCCGGCGACCAGTTCGGCGCTGCCACCATGAAGTGGCCCGAGGTCAGGCGGCGCTGCTTGCCGGTCGCGAGGTCCACCACCCAGAGGTGGTTGTACTGGGGGATCTCGTCCTGGACGATGTGATCCCATTTCTTCTTACGCCAGTCGCGCACCTGCTTGCTCAGTGTATCGAGCATGGTGAACGCGATCATGGTGCCATCCGGCGACCACTCCATCTCGCCCACCGACTCAGCGTAGCTCCCCAGTTGCCACGCCTCGCCGCCCTGCATGGGGAGGAACCAGATGGCCGGCTTCGCTTCGTCGCCCGTGCCGCGCGCGGCGAGGAATGCCAGCGTGTCGCCGGTGAGTGAGAACTGGGGCGAGTAGTCGTTCTTGGGCGAGCGGGTCAGCGCGCGGGCGACATTCGTGCGCGCATCGTAGACCCAGACATCCTGATTCGTGGTGTTCTCGGCCGTATCGGCAACGCTCACCACGAACGCGACGCGTTGGCCATCATGCGACCATGCGAGCGCGGAGAGCCCGCGTGCGGTCAAGGCGTGCTCCAGCGTGAACGCTCGCGCGGGGCTGGTGGCCATGGGCTTGCGAGCAACGGCTGACGCCGCGAGCGGGGGGCTGGTCAGCAAGAGCGTGGCAACGAGCGCAAGAGTGCGACGCATCCGGGGGCTCCTTCGTGCACGGCGAAAGGGAATACGGAACTCCGCGAGACTAAGCGAGGCATGGCGCGGATGCCATGTCAGCACGGCAGGCCGGCGGACAACCAGGGCCGGGCGCCCGCGGGACGCCCGGCCCTGATGCGTCATGCGCGTCAGCGCGTGGCGAGCGAACCGGCCTTCACCACCACCTTGTGCGCCACCGGCTTGCCGCCCTCGTCGCGGTAATAGACCGTGACGCGTGCGTCCTTCTCGAGTTCGCCGGAAGTCTTCATCTCGGTGTGCCGCGAGAAGACCATGGTCTTCGGGGCCTTGCCGGTCTTCTCGACCGTGAGGCTGGCCTTGTCGAGCGACGTCACCACACCGGTGAACTGGTGGAAGGCGTGGCTCTTCTTGGCGCTCGCTGCGGCCGACTCGGACTTCTTCGCGGCGGCGTGCACGGGCGCGGCCGGCAGCACGGTCGCGAACAACAGCACCGCGAGTGCGAACGGCAGGAACATGCGATCCTGCTTCATAATGATTCACCCCCTTCCGTGTCCCCGGGGGCAGGGCGCAGCCGCTTTTTACGCGGCCGACGCGAGGTGTGCAAGGGGAATCGTGGGCGTCGACTCCGTGGACATCTCTGTCCACGCGTGACGCGGTGGTTCACCCCGCACGGCGAGCGCGCCCGGCGCGGCGAATCGCCGGATGCCGCGGCCGCGGCCGGAATCTGGCGTGAACCGCGTGGACAGGCGGCTTCAGTGGAGCGCGACACCGGGTCGGCGCTCGCGTGCCGCGCGCGCCGCACGCCAGACATTGCAGTGGGCCTCGACCGTGGTCTCGATCGGGCGCCCGTAGCCGCCGCCGAGCGTGACCACAACGGGTAGTCCACGCTGCTCCAACCACTGGAAGACGCGCCGGTCGCGCTCGGCGAGTCCCGCGTGCGTCATACGCAGACGCCCCAACCGATCGGTGTGCAACGCATCGACACCGGCCTGGTAGAACACGAGGTCGGGCGCATGCGCGTCGAGGGTCGAGGGGACATGTCGTTCGAGCGCTGCAAGCACTTCGTCGTCGCCAGCGCCATCCGCCAGCTCAAGGTCGAGCGAGCTCGACTCCTTGCGCAACGGATAGTTGTGCCGCGCGTGCAGGCTGAGCGTGTATGCGCTGGGGTCGTGCGCGAACATGGCGGCCGTGCCGTTCCCTTGATGCACATCCAGGTCGAGCACGAACGGGCGGCGCGCCTGGTTGTCGATCCGCAGCAGCGCCACACTCACCGCCACATCGTTGAACAGGCAATACGCCTCGCCGCGATCGAAGAACGCGTGGTGCGTGCCCCCGGCAAGATTTCCGGCGACGCCATGCACGAGTGCCGCGCGCGAGGCCATGACGGTGCCGTACAACGCGGCACTCGCTCGGGTGACCAAGGCCTCGGACCAGGGCAGCCCCAATCGACGCACTTCCGACGGTCCAGCCCGCGGCGAAGGTGCGCTCCAGATACTCGGCGTCATGCGCCTGCGCGATCCACGCGCGCGGCGCGGGCTCCGACCGCGACACCCATGCTGGCAGGAGGATTCCCTCCGCGAGCAGGCGTTCGCGCACGAGTCGGTACTTCGCGAGGGGGAACGGGTGGCCCGGGGGAAGTGGGAACTCATGGTGATCACTCGCCCAGACCAACAGCGGCCGCTCGGAGTCGCTCACGCCCCGCCCTTCACCACCGCATACATGGCGAGCGCGAGTTCACGCTGCACCGAGTGGTCCACGATGGGATGCGGGTAGGTCTTTCCCAGGGTGACGCCTGCGCGGGCGAGCGCGAGTGGCCCAGCCTCCCACGGCCGATGCAGGGATCCGGCCTCAACGCGGGCAAGCTCGGGCACCCAGCGCCGAACATATGCGCCCGCGGCATCTAAGCGCTGTCCCTGCGAAGTGGGATTGAAGATACGGAAGTAGGGTGCCGCGTCGGTGCCGGTGCCTGCGGCCCATTGCCAACCGCCATTGTTGTTCGCGAGATCGCCATCGATCAGGTGTTGCATGAAGTGCCGCTCGCCGTGCCGCCAGTCGAGCAACAGGTCCTTGGTCAGGAAACTGGCCACGAGCATGCGAACGCGATTATGCATGAAGCCGGTCGCGAGCAGTTCGCGCATCCCGGCATCCACAATGGGGTAGCCCGTGCGGCCCAGCTTCCACGCTTCGAGTTGCTCCGGCGTGCCACTCCAGGGCAGGGCATCGTATTCGCGGCGGAAGCAGCCTCGCTCGCAATGCGGGTGATGGAACAACACCTGTGCATAGAAATCGCGCCAGCGCAGTTCGCTCACGAACTTCTCGACCGGTTTGGCACATCGCGGCGTGGCGCGCGCGACCGCGAGCGCCGCGTGAGCAACACGACGGATACCGATGGTGCCGAAACGCAGATCAGCCGAGAGCTGGGAGACCGCGCGCACGGCGGGAAAATCGCGATGGGTCTCGTAGCCGACGATCCCCTCGTTCGCGCCGGCGTCCACCCCGTCCAGGAATCGTTCGAGTCGGGCGTGAGCTGCCGCTTCGCCCGCGGGCCACGGGGCAGTCGCGGTTTGCGCGAATCCCAACTCGGTGAGCGTCGCGAGTGCGCGTTGGGGTAGCCCATGCCGAGCGAAGCGCGTTGCCGCGGCGTGAGGCTCGGCAATAGGGTGTTGCTCGCATGCCCGGCGGAACGGCGAATACACGACGAACGGTGTGCCTGCCGCAGTCGCCACAAGCCCCGGCGGCGCCAGCAGCCGGTCGTGGAAGCGCCTGACCCGGATTCCGGCGGCTTGGAGCGCGCGCTCCACTGCGTCGTCCCGAGTGCGCAACTGCGGTTCGTACTCGTCGTTCCAGTACACCGCGTCGGCCTGCGCGGCTCGTGCCGCGCGCACCACGCCTTCGGCCGCTTCGCCATGCCCGAGCCCCAAGCTTGAACCCAGCGCCTCGATGTCGGCACGCAGCGCGGCCAGACATTCGAGCACGAACCGAACGCGGGCCGCCGCCATATCAGGGCGCCGCAGGATCGCGGGTTCGCTCAGGTAGAAAGGTACGACCTCGCCGTCGGCGTCGCGGCAGGCTTCGCCCAGCGCAGTGTTGTCGTCCAGGCGAAGGTCCTTGCGGAACCAATGAAGGATGCGCATGCGAGCATCTTAGATGATGCGGGCACGGTTCAAGGGAGCGGCAGCGCCTCTTGTGCAAGGTTCGCCACGCCACGCGCCCCCTCGTGGCGCAGCAACCAAGCCTTGCGTGGCAGACCTCCGCCATACCCCCAGAGCGTGCCATCGGCAGCGATGACGCGATGGCAGGGGACGAACAGTGACACCGGATTCGCGCCATTCGCCGCTCCCGCGGCACGCACCGCCTTGGGCCTGCCGATGTGTTCCGCGAGTTGCGCATAGGTCCAGGTCGCACCCGCGGGAATCTGGCAGAGCGCCTCCCAGATGTGGCGTTGGAACTCGGTGCCGTGCATCTGCACGGGCTGTTCCGTGAGTGCCGCCAACTCGCCTGCGAAGTAGCGCGCGAGTCGCGTGGCCGCGCCGGCCGCATCCTGGTGCGCGCGAAGGGTGATCGGGCCAAGGTAGCGCGCCAGGTGACGCGCGACGCCCGACTCCGGTGACGCGTTGCCGTCCAGCGTGACGCCCACGAGTTCATCGTCCAACGCGTGCAGAGCGATGGGTCCGAGCGGGCTCGGGGTGATGGTCAGGTCGAGGATCATGTTGTGCCTTTCCGCCGCGCAGGCGCGGCCAGGGATCTCCACAGTGTGAACACGGCATAGGCGCGCCACGGCCGCCAGTTTTCGGCGCGGCGCAGGGTTTCGCTCGGCGTGGGCATGCGACCGGCGCGTGCGAGCGCTTTGCGCACGCCCAGGTCGCTGGCGGGGAATGCATCGGGCTCCGACAGCGCACGCATCGCGAGATACTGCGCAGTCCAATCGCCGATCCCCGGCAGCGCCGTCAGTTCGGCCACTGCGTGATCCAGATCGCGCAACGATGACAGGTCCAGCGCGCCGCTCGCGACGGCACGGGCAAGGCCGCAGAGCGCCTCGGCCCGCGCGCGCGGCATCGCGTGACGCGATAGCGGCAACGCTGCGATGGCCTCGGGTGTGGGGAATCGATGCGTGAGCGAGCCGTTGGGTTGCGCCAGCGGCACGCCGGCCGCTTGCACGAGCCGCCCCGCCAGAGTGCGGGCGGCAGCGACCGACACCTGTTGCCCGAGCAGCGCGCGCACGGCCAGCTCGAACGGATCCCACGCACCCGGCACACGCACCGCGCCGGCCCTGAGCACGCGCGCGAGCACGGGATCGCGCGCGAGGTGCTCGCCGATCGCGGTGACATCCGCGTCCAGATCGAACAAGCGGGCAACCTTCGCCACAACGCGCGGGAGCGATCGCGCGACCGGCGGGCTGAGCGACAACTTCACGCCGCGCGTGCCATCGGCCGCGACCTCGAGGATGCAGGGGGTGTGCTCGAGCACGACCACGCGTCGATAGACGCCGGCCACGACCTCCTCGACCCCGGGAATGGCGCGGCTCCCGAGGAACGCGAGCAGCGGCGCGGCATTGAACGGCGCACGCGCGGGCAAGCGGAGCGTCAATGCCGCACCCTGCGCCGTGGCGTTCCCGCGCAACTCGCTCGCGTTGCGATGGAAGGTGCGCTGCAGCGCGCGGCGCAACTGACGCTCGCCTGCGAAGCCCGACGCCAACGCGATCTGGGCAAGGGGTAATGCCGTTTCATCCAGGAGGCGTCGGGCCAAGTGGGCACGGCGCGTCTGCGCCACCTCCAGCGGCGAGGCCCCCAACTGTTGCGTGAACAACTCGCGCAACCATCGGTCGGTGACGCCCAGACGGCCGGCAAGAGTTTCGACCGATCCCTGTTCGAGCGCGCCCTCTTCGATCAGGCGCAATGCGCGCGCCACGGTGGCGTGCGTGCCCTGCGCTGCAGCGGAGCCGGGTGCGGATTCGGGCCGACAGCGTCGGCAGGGGCGGAACCCCTCGCGTTCCGCCGCGGCGGCGCTGGGGTAGAAGTGCACATTGCGGCGCGCCGGCACTCGCGCCGGACAACCCGGGCGGCAATAGATGCCCGTGGTGGTGACGCCCATGAAGAAGCGTCCGTCGAAGCGGCGGTCGCGTGTCACCCACGCGCGATAGCAAAGGTCGGGATCGAGTCGCATGGGCAGCAGTCTAGCCGCTCCGCCGCGGCGGCAGCGGACAGAATCGGAAGTGACGCTGCTGGCCGGGAATCAGCGTTGCGGGGTGGGTAGGAGCACGCGCGCGAGTACCAGAGAGGGGCTCCGCATGAGGATCTCGACGGGCTCCTGCAGCGCTTGCACCACCTCACGCTCGCGGGCGGGCCGAAACACCACATAGACACGGCCGTCACGCGCCATGAGCGGCGCCGCCGCTTGGCGCAGCGCCGAAGTCACGACCACATTGCGGTGCGCGAGCAGCCGGAACGACGGCGGCGGTTCCTCTGGCATGAGTACCGCGGCGTTCGAGGGCGCCGTGTGATCCAGCGCCTGCACGACCTCGCTCGTGTTGAGCCACGGCTCCAGTTGGGGGAGCACGCGCGTGAACAGGATCGGGGTGGTGACGAGCATGGGCAACATGAACAACGCAGCCGACCAGCGGCGTGCGCCGCGCAGATCCGCGAGCAACGGCGCCCAACACGCCAGGAACAGCGAGGCGGACAACAGGCGCAGACTGGGCGCTGCCGCACGCAATTGTGAGGCGAGCGTGAGTCCGAGCAACGCGGCGGCGGTGCCCATCAGCGCCGCGAGTCGGGTTGCGGCGGTCAGATGCGAGGGGTGCGCGTCGCCCTCCAACACCCGGTCCAGGAAACGGCCGCACAGCAAGGCCATCGCGGGTAACGCCGGGAGCGCCGCGGTGAGCGGCGGGCCGGGGTAGAGCGCGATCGGCACGGCTGCGGCGAACATCAAGGCGAGCAGGAGATGCGCGGCATGGTCCGCGTCCGTCGCGACGGGCGCATCGACCTGACGCGTGCGACGCAGTCGCATGGCGGCGTCGCGCAGCGAAGCTCCAAGCAAGGAGGCCCACGGAAAACTCAACACCACGGTGAACGAGAGCGCGAGCAGTGGGCCGGTGAACCACGCACCGCGGGTCTCGGCGGCATACGGGAACCACGGCACGCGCGCAAGGAACTCGGTGCCGAACAACGCGGTCATCACCCCGTACCAGGGCAACGCGACTCCCGCGATGATCGCAAGGCCGGCCAGTGGGCGTACCTCGTGCCAACCGTTCTGGCCCCTGGCCAACAGGAAATAGAATGCGAACCCCAGCAGCGGCCACAGTGCCGGCAGAGGTCCACCCGTCACGAACGCGAGCCCGAACGCGAGATAGGCGAACAGCCGGGTCAGGTTCGGGAATGCCGCGCGCCCTCGCACCACATCGAGCAGCGCGCCGATGCCCAGCCACGCGAGCAGTGTGGCGAGCAACTGCCCGCCATCGGATCGGGTCGCCAGGGGCAATCCCAGCATGCTCGCCAGGGCGCACCCGCCGAGCCAGCCACCGCGCATACCAAAGCAACGCGCGCCAATGCTCGCGGTGAGCAACGCGAGCGCCGCGGCCATTGCGGCCCGCACCGCGCGGGAAACCGCGACATCGGTCAACTCGGTCGGTGCACCGGGCACAAGCCTGCGCAGCAGCCGCGTCGCCACCAGTTCATGCGTGTAACCGAGCAATGGTTTTTCGAACCATGGCTCGTCGGCGTACAGCGGGGCGACCCACTCCAGACTCCCCCAAGTGGCGCGGGCCACCGCGGCATCGCGCGCTTCCCGCCAATCGAGCGCGTCCACCGACGCCAACCCGGGCAGCAGCGTGATCGCCAACAACGCGAGGAGCGCGAGCGGGAGCAGGCGCCTCACGCGCGGGTCGTCCCACCGCAGTTGCCGGACGCGCCCGCAGTCAGAATGGCGGGAAGCTCAGGGTCGAGGGTCGAAGTGTGCATACGCGTCTCCCGTGCCGGTGCAGGTGAGGCCGCAGCGTAGTGGACTTTTCGGGATTCAGCATCCGCCAACGCACGGGAAGTGTGCGCGGGGGAATCGCCCCGGTGGGTGTGGGATTGACGGCGCCCGTGCCGGGCGGCACGCTATCCGCGTCATCCCACTTCATCGGACAGGAGTCGCCATGCGGCGCGTGCTCACCCTGCTCATCGGCCTGGCGCTCACCGGCGCGGTGTTACCCGCACGGGCGAGCTCGAACTTCGCGCGTTGGGCGGACCTCCATGGCGCGGTGGCGTCGTGGCGGCTCGATTCCCTGCGCGTCGCGAGAGTGCAGAGCCTGATCCTCCAGCGCGACGCCGGCGCGATTGTGTTGGAGGACGGCCGGTTGGCGCTGGCCCGACCACTGGGCGGGCGGGTGTGCGCTGCGGCGTTCCAAGGCACGGGGTCGATCAGTTACACCCCACGCAGCGCACTGGAACGCGAGCAGGTGCGCCGCGTCACCGGTCGGCCCACGGTGCGCCGTGCATTCACGCAACTGCTGTTGGTGTTCTCGGATTCCACGCTGAACGAGCTGCAGGGCGCGCTGCAGTTCGCGCCCGAGACGCTTGGAACATTGCATCGCGTGTGGCGCGAGCTCGAGCCCCACCTGACCAGCCGCGACGACCAGGTCCTGCGGCCCCTGGCGGTGGCGTTCACACTCGCGAATGCGGACACGGGGCTGTTCTGGGCGAGCGCATGGGCGGCGCGCGAGGCACCGCTGTATCTGATCGTCGATCCGTATGCGACCGAAGGTATCCAACTGCAACGCCGGCCCGAGGATGACCGCCGCGGGCTGTGGCGGCAGTACACCACGGAAAGGGTGAGCCAACAGGTCCGCGAGGGCGATCCGGATACCGCTCGCGCGGATGGGCGAGCGCCATTCGCCGCCACGGCGTATCACCTGCGCACGGTCATCGGCAGCGACTTGAAGGCGTCGGTCTCTGCGGAGGTCACGGTCGAAGCGCGGGGTCGACCGCGGCAGTGGTTGCCGTTCGCGCTGCACCCGCGCCTGCGACTCGAACGCGTACTGCTCGGGGATACTCCGCTCGTGTTCCACCAGGAGAAGGTCCGCGATGCCGTCTGGGTGCGGGTGACGCCAGCGCTCGAACCCGGGGCGCCAAAGCTGTTGCGGTTCGAATACCGGGGCGAAATGCTGGAGCGGCTTGCGGATGACTGGCTCGTGTTGCTCAGCACGAGCGAGTGGTATCCGCGCGCCGCTTTCATGCAGCCGGCCACATGGGATCTGGAGTTCGACTACCCCGCCAGCATGCAACTCGTGGCCTCGGGTGTGCGCAGCGAGGATCGCGCCACCGGTGGCACGCGCCATGCGCGTTGGCTCCAGAGCCGCCCAAGCGCGCTCGCCGCGTTCGATCTGGGATATTTCCGAGGGATCGAAGTGGTGAATGACAGTCTGCCGCCGCTGACGGTGTGGGCGCACCATGTGGCCGGCGCCGGTCGTGTGGAGCGGCGCACGATGCCCGAGTTGGCCGCCAGTCGCCGATATGACGACGGCGTCGCGCTCGATGTGGCAAGGGCGGTGCTCTCGATGCAACGGCTGTGCGGTCCGGTCCTGGCGCCGACGCTCCAGGCGATCGAGACGCCGCGATTGCGTTTCGAGGCGTTCCCCGGGCTCGTCCATCTCATGCCGCTCGCGAACAAGCGGCTGCCGGGGGCGCAGTATTCGCCCGAGCTGTATCGCTACCACGAAATCGCACGCCAGTGGTGGGGATTGGGAGTGGAACCCGCCCGCGACCGGGACCTGTGGCTCACGGCAGGGTTCGCAAGCTTCCTGAGCATCTATCATCCCGCGACCGCGCTCTCGCAGCCGGCGATCTATTCCACGGTGCTCGCGGCTTGGCGCGCCCAGCTGGAATCGACCCGCGACGCGCTGGGTGAGCGGCAGAGCGAGCTCGAGATGAGGAGCGCCTTGGTGCTGGACCGGTTGCGTTGCGAGCTTCGCGAGGGCAATGGCGGCGATGCAAGGTTCGAACGGGTGCTGCGGCTCTTTTCGGAGCGCTATGCCGGGCGGCGAGCGCGCACGGAGGATCTGCGTCGGGTGGCCGAGGAAGTCTCTGGCGTCGATCTGCAGGCGTTCTTCCAGAAGTATGTCCATGGCGCCGACGAGTTGGACTTCACCCCATGTCCCTGAGACCGCCACAAGGAGCCCTGTCCATGTTCCGTCGCCTCGTGTCCGTTGCGGTGTTCGCGCTGCTCACCTCCTGCGTCACGGCGGCCCCTCCGGCAGCGAAGAGCACGGCGTCGCCCGCGCTGGGCGCTGCTCCGGAGTTCGGGGACTTGTTCTGGAAGCATTGGGGCGACGGCCGCGCCGAGTTGGCGGGCTATGACTTCGAGACCCCGCGCTACGGTTCGGTGCGCAAGGGCGTCGCGGTCACGATCTTCGTGACCGAGACATTCTCGAGTGCCCTGCGCGTGAAGGCGGACCCCGGCAAACATCCCAAGCGCGATGAGTATCCGGTGCTGAAGCTGAATCTGGTGCAGGACTTCGCCACGGGGATCTACGACTACAACCTCATGACCAGCGCGTTCACTGCGCTCACCGCCATCCATGGTCGACCGGCGGGCGCGCCCACCAAGGTGTCGTTCTCCGCGCAGGAATGGTGTGGGCATGCCTACAGCCAACTGTTGTTCGACGCCGCGAGCGCGCGACTCACCGCGCACAGCTACTTCGATGGCGAAGCGGATCAATCGTCCGTGCTACCCGTGTCGCCCGATGCCGTGAGCGAGGACGCCCTGCTCGTGTGGGCACGCGGGCTCGCGTACCCGGCGGTCAAGCCTGGCCAGCGCGTCACCGTGCCGCTGGTGCTGGCGCTGCGTGAATCGCGCCTGCTGCACCGGGCCGAGGGCGTTGTGACGGCGAGTTTCGCGCGAGCTTCGGCGCCCCAGAGCGTGACCGTGCCGGCAGGGAAGTTCGATTGCACCGTGAGCACCGTGAGCGTCGAGGGTGGACGCACATGGACCTTCTTCACCGAGGTCGCAGCGCCGAACCGGGTCGTCCAGTGGAGTTGCAGCGATGGCGAGAAGGCGGCATTGATCGCGAGCGATCGCTTGCCCTATTGGCAGATGAATGGCCCGGGCGGCGAGGCCGCCCTTGCGAAGCTCGGGCTGAAACCTCGTGCGCCGCGCATGCCGTAGTGTTGTGGCTGAAGCCGGACGCCGGGTCAACGCGTGACGGCGAGCCTTCGCGTGAAGGTCTGGCCTGCGACCCGCATCTGCACGAAGTAGAGCCCCGCGTTGAGCGCGCCGGATCTGGCCGCCGTGAACAGCACGCTGTGCCGACCGGCTTCGTACTGCCCCTGCGTCAGGATCATGACCTCGCGGCCCATCAGGTCCAGGACGCACACTCGGACTTCGGCCGGGCGAGGCAGGGCGAACTCCACTCGTCCTGTACCCCGGGTTGGGTTCGGCGTCACCGGGGCGAGTGAGAACGCCGTGACTGCGACACCATCCACCGCGGTGGCATTCGCGATTGCGAACGCCGCATCGCTCACATCCTGACCCAGATTGCCCGCGGCATCATGCGCGACGACCTTGAGGAACGCATTGCTGCTGGCCGGCCCGGAAACCGTCCATGCGAAGGTCCCCGAGTTCGCGATACCCGTGGTGATCGCCGAGTACGGGCCCGCCACGCCTGTCGTGGAGAGCAACAGGTCGACCGCGGTGACCGCAGCGTTGTCGGTCGCGGTCCAGGTGAGCGAAGCCGAAGTGCCGAGCGTGAGTGTTTCGCCGCCGTTGGGCGCTGTGACCGTGGCCAAGGGCAGTGTGGTGTCGCTGAACGACGCCGCGATCGTGTGATTCGCAGTCACATTCGTGAAGGTATGGCTGCCCACCGCACCCACACTCACCCCGTCCACGAGGACATCCGCGATCACGCAGCCAGAGGCCGCGACGATCGTGAACGATTGATTCGCGCCTGACGCCACGCCCACTGCACCGTTCGGCGTGATCGTGCCCAAGGCCCCCGCGCTCGCGGTGATGGTGTAGGTGACCGTCTGGCCCACCGCGAAGTCCCCGAACGCGGTGACCCCGGTGGCCTGCGAGTTGGTGGGTGCGAGGACGCCCGTCGACAGGGGTGACCACGCACCGCTCGCGAATCGGCGCAGCACGAAACTGGCCGGCGCCGCGCCTGCATCGAGATCGGCGGCATCGAACTGGAGCGTGACATCGTAACTTGTGAATGACGGTGATCCCACCGGCGCCAGTGTCCAGTAGCGATTGACCGTCCTGGCCGCATCAAGGTCGGAGGTGGCAAGATTCGGGTGGTCGGGCGTGGCGGTGCGACCCGTGGCGTCGAACGCCGAAACCGCGCCGGTCATCGCCACGGTGATCGGGGCGTGCACGCTGGCATCGCCCACATCGAATGTGCGAGTGGCCGCGCCGACGGGGAAGTTGCGTCGCAGATCCCCCACGACCCAGCCCGTGCCGGGTGCGGCGCCGGTGACCGCGCCCGCCGCGGGGATGATCAGGGTGTTCGCCCCCGTCGTGATGCGCCCCGCGACGAAGTTGAGCGTGCCGCCCGGCGTGAGGTTGCTCTGCAGCGTGACCCCCGCTGGATTGTTGATCTGTAAAGTGGTGTTGCTCGTGGTGCTGAAGCTGCCCAGCACTTGCACGAACTGCGCGACTGCGCCACCCAGTTGGAACACGGGGGTGCCGCTGGCGGGGCTGATCGTGAGCGTCCCGGCGGGCTTCACGCGCAAGTTTCCACGCACGGTGCCACCGCCGGTCTGGTTCAGATTGAGCGTGCCCTGCGTGACGATCAGGCTATCCATGCCGAATGCCGTCGCACCCGTGGGCGAGATCACGCCGGAGTTATTGTATTCGAAGTCCGCATACTGGCGGCCGGCCATCGACGGCGTCACTGCACCGTCCAGACGGAAACGACTCCCGGCTTGGAAGACCACCACGGAGTTGGGAGCTGTGGCGCCGAACGGATTCGCGCCCGCACTCTGCGCGAAGATCGCGCCGTTCTGGAACACGACCGAGTTGAGCCCACTGTTCCCGCTGCCGGCGCCGAACAGGTTGCCTGCAGCGCCCCCGCCGACGCTGACGAGCGAGCCGTTCTGGAACAACAACGAACCGGCATCGATCGAAACCAGGCGGTGTGAGCCCCCCGACACCATCACGGTGCCCGAGATCGCTCCATTCGTGCCCGTCGCGAGCGCAAGGGTGAGGGAGTTCGCGGCGGTCATGCGCAGCGTGGAGCCCGCTGCAACCGAGAGGTCCGTGCCAGCAAGACCCGCGATCGTCAGCGTCACCGCCGCAGCGGGTTGGAGCAGTGGCGAGGTGTTGTTCAGGATGCGCAGCTGACCGATCGTCTGCGTGGGCACACTCGTGACGGTCACCGTTGCGCCGTTATCGAAAATCAGGATGTCGTCGGCCGCAGGCGTGGTGCGAGCGGGCGTCCAATTGGCCGCCGTACCCCATACCCCTGAGCCCGTCACCGCCCATGTGTAAATGTGTTGCGAGAAGGTGGCCGTGATCGCCTTGTTCGCCGACATCGTCACACTGAGCGGATTCGTGGCTCCGCTCGCGTCTCCGCTCCAGCCCGTGAAGTTCCAGCCAGCCAATGGAGTGGCCGTGAGCTGAACGACCGTGCCGCTATTGTAGCTGGGCTGGTCGGGGCTCTTGGCCACCGAGCCACTCCCCACCACCGCCACAGCAAGGGTGTAGGTGTCGATCGCAAAGCTCGCGGCGATGGTCTGGTTCGCCGTGATGGCCGCGAATGTATAGTTCGAGACTGCGCCCACCGAGCCGCCATTCACGAGCACATCGAGGATGTGATAGCCGGCCGAGGGTGTGATCGTGTAGGACGGCGTTGCACCCGGAGCCACTGCGACGGTGCCACTGGGAGCAATCGCGCCGTTGGCGCCCGCCGAAGCAGTCACCAGGAAACCGCTGATCGTGAAGTTCGTATGGGTGGAGTCCGACCCCAGATTGTTCGCGCCATCACGCGCCACGACACGCACGCGTGCCGTGCTCGAGAGCGTCCCGGGAACGGTCCAGGCAAAGGTGCCGGAGTTGGCGATGCTCGTCGCGATCGCGGTGGGGAACGACACACCGCCGTCGGTCGAAAGCGCAAGGTCGATCGAGGACACCACGATGTCGTCCGTCGCGGTCCAAGTGATGTTCTGGGACGAGCCGACTGGCCAGTTCACACCGCCCGCCGGCGAAGTGAGCGTTGCGACCGGGGCCTGCGTGTCCGGCGTACCGCTGATGGTGAAAGTCTGCGCATTCGAGACGCCGCCACCCGGGGCTGTGTGGAACACGGTGATGTTGCGCGTCGCACCAGCCAGCATGTCGGATGCCGGAATCTGCGCGGTCAGTTGGGAGCTGCTGACATAGGTGGTTGCGCGGTCGGAGCCATCGAGACGCACGACCGAGCACGGCAGGAAGCCCGAGCCATTCACCGTCATGGGGAACGCGCCGTCACCGACATTCTTGAAGTTGGGCGAAATGCTCGTGGTCACCGCGGTGGTGTGCGCGGA
>JANLOU010000600.1:0-19177 GCA_031366735.1 Candidatus Eiseniibacteriota bacterium | reverse complement strand
CGACAACACAACCGCGCTCTCCGCTTCCGCGCAGCAACGCTCCCAAGAGACCCGTCGCCGAGCCGTACTCAATGGACCAGCCACCGATGTTGACATCAGAGTTCGAGACGTTCGTGATCTCGACGTAGTCCTGATTGTACGTGGGGGAGCCGGTGCTGCCGCCGCCGCCGCCGTACACCTGGCTGATCCGCACAGCATTGGCCGCGAAGGACGGCGCCGCCGCCAGCGCGAGCACCGCGAGCACACCAAAAGTGGTCGCAAGCTTCTTCATGGATGGTCTCCCTGGGAGAGATGTGGAGCGAGATGCATCCCGATGTGGGGGGCACCGTTCACGACGACTCGTGCCCGGGGGAGGCTTCCAGTGGAAACCGGGTGCCGAGAGCCTTGAGTGGGTCGTTGCAGCAGAAATGATAGGACACGGGCACGGGTGCCGACAAGGAAACATTCCCGCGAACGCGATTGTTCACACCGCAGAAACCCCGGATACACAGGGTGAACACGGCGGTGGTAGGGATGGGCATGGCAGAATGCAGGGGTTTTGTGGACTCCTGCGGCCCATCGCGGCTCAGCGAGCGACGGGCGCGGTCTCGTCGGGCCGCGGGGTCCGCGTCGCGCGGATCCATGTCTGGATGGCGCTGGCCAGCAGGAACACCGCGAAGCAGCGCACCAGGACCGTCTGCGGCAGGTGGATGGCCAACTGCGAAGCCAACGGCGCCCCAACAATCGCGCCCAACGCCAACAGCGGTAGCAGGCCCCACGCGACATTGCCCAACTTGTGGTGCTCGTAGGCCCCCGCCGGGGCGGTGACCAGCATGAGCGCGAGCGAGGTGCCCTGCGCCACCTGTTGCGGCAGGCCGAACACCAGCGTGAGCGCCGGCACGATCAACACGCCGCCGCCGATGCCCAGGAAGCCCGCCAGCACGCCCACGACCGCGCCCAGCACGAGCGATGCTGCGATGCTGGCCCAACCCACCAACAGGGCTCCGTGTGCCACCGGCGGCATCCAGAGCAGGCGTAGCGCGGTCAGGGCCACGAACACCGCGAATGCGCGCAACAACCCCGCCCTGCTGGTGCGGGCTGCCAGGCGTGCGCCGAACCGCGCGGTCAGGACACTGGTGGCCGCCATGACCGCCGCCTCGATCCATTCGACACGACCATGGATCGCATACACCACCACGCCGGAGGCGGCGGTGAAGCAGATCACCGCGAGCGAGGTGCCGTGCGCGCGATGCTGCGAGAGGCCGAAGAACCCGGTCAGCATCGGGATCAACACGATGCCGCCGCCCACGCCGAACAATCCACCGGCCAGACCAGTGACCAAGCCGGCGAACGCCGCTTTCCAGCGTTCGCCGGCCGTCATGGGGCTACAGTCCTTGCGGTGCGACCGCCGGGGTCGTGGATTTCTGGATCAGGCGGACCGCGTCGGCGAAGCGCGTGGCGTTGGTAGGGGCGCCCAGCACGACTGCGATCAGGTCCCGCCCCTGCGATCTCACCCAGGTCGCGAAGCAATAACCTGCTTCCACGATGAAGCCGGTCTTGCCGCCCAGCACATCGTAGCGCCCGTACAACAGCCGATTGGTGTTGTGGATCGCGTGCGCGCGCTTGCCGGTGCGGAACTCGTAGGCGCGCGTCGTCGTGATGGTCTGGATCAGCGGGTCGTGCGCTGCGGCATGCAGCAGGCGCGCGATGTCCGACGCCGTGGAGACATTGCGTTCGTCCAGGCCCGTGACCTCGAAGAAACGCGAACCCGTGAGACCCAACTCGACCGCCTTGCGGTTCATGCGCGCGAGGAACTCCTCGTGCGAAAGCCCCGCTTCGCGTGCCAGCACGCGGGTGGCGACGTTGTCCGAGCACATGAGCGACATGTGGAGCAGGTGCTCCAACGACAGCATCTCGCCGTCACGAAGTTGCGTGTGCCCGCCGCCACTGATCTCGGTGCGCGTCACCGCCACTTCGCGCTCGAGGTCGGGCTTCTGCTCGAGGAACACCAGTGCGGTCATGAGCTTGGTGAGGCTGGCGATCGGGACCGACCGCGCGCTGTTCTTCTCGAACAGCACTTCGCCCGTGGACGGATCCACCAGGATGGCGTTGCGCGCGAACACGCCACCGGCAGGCGGCGCGAGGTGGCGCCCTCTACCGCGACGGGCATTGCGCCGCCGGGTGACCGTGTTGTTCGCCCGGGCCTTGGACTTGGCGCGAACAGAAGTCGGGGATTTGGATTTTTGCGTGTGGGTGGTGGCTTGGGCCATCGTGGCCGGGCCAACCAGCAGAGCGAGCATGGTGAACATGCTCAGCGTGCGCAGAGCGCGGAGCCGCATTCAGAAGCCTCCTCGAGGGCTCCCCCATATCGGGGATTCAGACCGATCCATCCTTGGTATCGGCCAACAACCCTATGAACTTAGGCCTCTGCGAAGGGGTGCGTCAACGCCGAATCGCCCGCATCGATGTCCGTCAGTGGTGTGTAAAGCGCGAGTCAGGTGTAGCTGCCATTGCAATGCGCGCGACCGGCAACCAGTCCTGTGCGTGACAATAGCCGTCCACGCTCAGCTCGGCGAGTGGCGCTTGGTCCGTGTCGAGCGAACCCTCGTGCAATGCCACAACCAGGCTTGGGCCACGCGCGGCATTGAGCGCCTGCACCGCAGCCCTCGAGAGCATCACCGGGTGGGCGAGGTCCACGAGCACCAGCGGGGGGGCCAAGGCGAGCAACCGCAGGACGCGTCCAGAGGAGCTTGCGACGCGCGCCGCAAGGCCGCGCGCTCTCAGAGTGGCGAGTACTTGGGCGTGATGCTCGGGTCTTGCGCTCAGGAGTAGCACATCGATCGGGGTGGGAGGGGTCACGCAGGGTTCTCCGAGGAGGCAGGGGCGAGCGAAATCCGGACTTGGTCAAGGCAATCGAACAGCTCGGGGAGGAATCCGCCTCTGGCGACCGCCCCCTCGAGCGCGATCGCACTGCCCGTGGTGAGCCGGCCAGCCCACAGGGCGAGTGCGCCGTCGCCCAGGGCGCGGGCGAAAGCAAGCAGCCGACGCTGCATCGGCGGCTCCAACAGGTCGATGTGATCGAGGAACAGCGTTCCGCGTTCGGCTGCCCGCAGGGGGTTCGCGGGCGAATCGCGACGCACCACGGATAACCAGCAGGCGAGCGCTTCGTCGAGCCGCCCTGCATCGGTGCTGCAATCCACGCACAGCAGCAGGCCGCAGCGCACGGGGCTCTCGTCATGGAATGCGCGCGCCACGGCGGCGCGGCGCACCGCGGTGCCACCGGTCAGGAGCAAGTGGGTGCGGTCGTCGCGATGCATGCGCAACAGCGTGGAGGGCAGGGGCCCACGCGAGGTCCATCGTCCCCCTCCGCCTCCGGCTACGCGATCAAGGCAGACGGTGGGTGCGATCAACGACCTGCCCGGGGCGATCCGGCGATGATCACCGGAGTCGGGGTCAGGGCCCGCCAGCGGACACTACCGGGGCGACGAGCAGACCACGCGGCGAGCCGAGTCCACAGACGGGAGGACAGGTCAGGTGCCGAGCGCGTCGGGCTGGTGGCCTCGGCGGTCGGTGGCTGGGTGCAGTGGGTAGGTCCGGGTTCCTTTTGTTGGGCGGAGGCGACGGAAGTCGCCAGACAGGTCGCCAGGAGCACCGCGGGAATCAGGTGCCGGCGGGCAGGGCTGTGCATGGTGGAAGCCTCGTTCAGTGAAGGGTGGTGGGAAGCAGCCACCCTTCACTAGGGCGAGGACCGTGCCGGATGCACCGACCGCGGAATGAAATCTATAAGCGACTGTGAACAATCACTTTGGAGTCCATGTTGGAGGTCGTGGACTGCGCGGACCTGAGTACGGATTCGCCGAAATCAGCGAGTCATGGGTAATCAGCAAAGTCCTATCGTGTTGCTCAGTTGCGCTTTAGAAGGAATCGCCGAAATCAGCGAACTCGTCGTTTTCAGCGAGCCGAAAGTCCGCCGTATTTGCGCAGCCGATAGCGCAGGGATTGCTCGGTGAGCCCCAGATTCCTTGCCGCGAGGCTCTGATTCCCCATGGCCTCATCCAGCGCCTTCTGGATCATCCGCTGCTCCAGCTCCTCGACCAGATCCGCCAAGTGGCGCCGGTGTCCGAGCGTGAGATGGTCCTGCTGTTCCTCGAGATCACGCGGCAGCGGGTCCGGGCGAAGCTCGCCTCCCGGAGTCATGGCGATGCTGCGCGCGATGTAGTTCTGCAGCTCGCGCACATTGCCTGGCCAGTCGCTCTGCATGAGCACTGCCATGAACTCACGCGAAAGCGTCGGCACCGGGCGGTTCTGTCCCAGCGCCAGTTCCTGGGCGAAGTGCCGCGCAAGGGTGGGAATGTCCGATTTGCGCTCACGCAACGGCGGCACCTTGATCGGGAGCACATTCAGCCGGAAGAACAGATCCTCGCGGAAGGTTCCCTCGCGCAGCATCTGCCCCGGATCCCGATTCGTGGCCGCGATCACGCGCACATCGATCGGGATCGCCCTGCCCGAACCGACGGGTGTGACCTCCCGGTTCTGCAGCACGGTCAGCAGCTTCACTTGGTGCAGCAGGGGCATTTCGCCGATCTCGTCCAACAGCAGTGTGCCGCCATCCGCCAGCTGGAAGACGCCCTGGCGCGCGTCGACCCCGGTCGCAACGCGTTGCTCGATGCCGAACAGCTCCGCCTCGAGCAGCATGGGCGACAGCGCCGCACAGTTCACGGATACGAACGGCTTGTTGCGTCGCCGGCTCAGGCGATGCAACTCGCGGGCGACGAACTCCTTGCCCGTGCCGCTCTCACCCGTGAGGAACACGCGCACATCCTGGTCCGCCGCCAGCTCGACCAGCGATTGCAGCTTGCGCATGCTGGGATGCGATCCCAACAAAAGAGTGTCCTTCGCGCCCACGGCAGCCTGCGTGCGCAGTGAACGATTCTCATCGACCAGGCGTTGGTTCGCGCGCTCGATTTCCTGCTGGCCGCGACTCTTCTCGATCGCCACCGCCATCAGGTGCGCGAAGTCCTCGAGCAGGCCGCGATCCGCGTCCGAGAACGCATCGGGGCGACGCGAGTCGTCCAAGTACACGGCCCCCACCACGCGCCCGCCCACGAACAAGGGTACGCCCAGCACGCTGCGCAGGCGCATGTCCGTCATGCTCTGGGAGCTCAGGCGGGAATCCTCGGTGGCGTCCCGGATCACGATGCTCTTGCCCGTCTCGGTCACATGACGCACCACGCGGCGGCTGTATCCCAAAGCGTGTTCGCGCGTGGCGTCGTCGAGCACACCATGCTCGGCGATCGGAGTGAGCTCGTCGGTGACCGGGTCGGCAAGCAACAACACGCCGCGTTCGGCGCCGAATCGCTCACATGCCATGTCCATGGCGCGGCGAGCCAGCTCTTGCATCTCGGACAGCGAGTGCAACAGATGGCTGACGCTGGCAAGCAATCCACGGTCATCCGAAGCCGCGGTGCGCGGGCGAACCAGCCGCATCACCTGCACCAGCGTCTCGAGCGTCTGCCGTCGGCGCGTCAGATCCCCAAGGCGCTCGAAGATCGGGAGCGCAAGCTCGAGCCACTCTTCCACCGGGTGGGATCCCGCGAGCTCGCGCTCCAGCGCCAGACGCGAGAGGTCCAACGCCGCGACCGCGCGATCGGCAGCGGAGGGAAGGCGTTCGAACAACTCGAGCGCGCGCCGGGCCATCGCCTGCGCGCCTTCGTGGTCGGCGCGCACCATGGCCTGCTCGGCTTTCAGGAGCTCCAGATGCGCCTGCACATAGGGCCGTGCGCGCGTGAGCAGGAACGCCTCCACTTGGCGCACGATTTCGGCGGCCCCGGCGTCCTCGTTCATCCGTAGCTGGATACGGCCGAGCAGGATCAGCACGAGCATGTCGCCATTCGAACGGCCACTCTCGAGGGTTCCCGCTTCGAGCGCCTGACGCGCTTCGAGCTGGAGCCCCAGCGCCAGACAGGTGCGGGCGTATTCGAAGCGCGCCCACTGCCGCGGGTCGATGTTGGACTGGAGGAGCGTGAGCGCGACGGCGCGAGCCCCCCAGCGCTTCGCTGCCAACAGCCGTCCCCGGTTGCGCAGCGCCGCGCCCAGCGTCGAAGCGGCGCGACCCCGGAACAACGGCGCATGCAGGCCCGTCAGCCGCCATGCCGCGCGCGCGAGCCGCCCCGCGCTGCGATCCAGACCTGCCAGCGTTGCGAGCGTTGCCAGCAGGAGCACATCCTCGCTCAGCGTGTGCAGGTCGCCCGCCTCGAGGTCGAGCCGCGCCAGATCCTCGTTATCCAGGATCGCGGCGCGCCAATCGGCCAACTCGGCGTGGACCGAGGAGCGGGCGGTGAGCAAGCTGTACAGGGCCCGGCCCTCGCCGTGCGCGCGCGCGCGGGTGATACCCTCGGCGAGCATGTGCAGTGCTTCCTGGCTTCGGCCCAGACGATGCTCCACCTCGCAGATCCTCGCCAGACTGCCGAGTTCGATCGACAGGTTGCGCATGCGGCGTCCGGCCTCGAGCGCGGACTGCAACTCGAGCGCGGCCTCTTCGAATCGTCCCAGACGCAGGGCGAGGTTGCCCGAGAGCTCCCCGGTGACCGCCAGCGCCCAATCCTCGCCGGAGTCACGCGCGAGGTTCACTGCCGCGTCCTTCAGCCGTCGGGACTCCGCGGGGTCGGCTGAACGCCAGGCATGGTGCGACTGGAGTGTGAGGAGTCGCGCACGCAGCCCCGTGCTGCAGTCCCCCGCGAGCGCCGCAGCGATCGTCGTCGCCAAGCCGGCATCATTGCCGAAATGCAACTCCGCGCGAGCGAGCAGGTACAACCGCTCCCCGTCCGCAGGGGTGAGCGCGACCGAGCGTCTGAGTAGGTTGCGGATCTCATCGTATCGCGTGGTGGGCAGCAACTGCGCCACTGCGCGGTCCAACCAGACCACCGCCTGCGGGACGCGGCCAGCGGACTCGGCCAGATCTGCAGCATGCTTCGCGAGCAGGACGGTCGGCGTGTGGCTCCAGAGCGTTTCGGCAAGCGGCAGGCCGGTGTCGGCGTCGGAGAGTCGCAGGGCCAACTCGAAGCGCTCACTCGGGGTGAGTTCGCTGTGGGCGGCGCGGCGTTCCAACAGCGCGCGCTGGAGCTGCGGCGGATGCGAGGAGAACCAGCGCTCGGCCAGAGAGCGCGAGCGGAATGCGTAGGCCTCGCCTTCGTGGGTCAGCACCTGCTCGCGCACGAGCGCTGCCAGCGCCTCGAGCGGATGCTCGGGTGCCAGATGCATGAGCATGGCCTCGTCGGCCGCGCCGGCACACGCGGCCAGCGCCAGCGTCAGCGATCGTGCTGCGGGTGAAGCGGTGGCAAGGCGCGCCAACTGCGCGTCCTCGAATGCATCGGCGACGACCACGGTGGGGAATCGCTCGGGATGCGCCACCACCGCAGCACCCTGTGCCTCGATCGCGCCGGCATCCGCCAGAGCCCGCAACCATTCGATGGCCAGGCCGGGGCGCCCGCCACTGCGCTCCTCGATCAGACGCAACAGGGCCGAGGGGGCAGGGCTGCCGAGCCGGGCATGCGCGAGCGCCGCAAGGTGGGTTGAAGTGAACGCCTCCAGCTCCACGCGCTCCGCCCGCCCCAGTTCGGAGAACGCGCGGACCTCGGGGCCGAAGTTCGCTGCACTCCAGACCCAGAGCACGGGAGGCACCGCGGGATGGATCGCCATGCGCAGCAGGAGCGTCTGCGATGCCTCATCGAGGGCATCGAAGTCGTCCGCCACCAACACGAGCGGCGCCCGTGCGAGTCGTTGCAACCACGAGACGGCGGCGTCGCAGAGTCCCCGTAGGTCCTCGTCGTTGAGCGATTCGCCCTGGCCTGCAAGTGCGGCGCGGGCGTTGCGCGACAGTGCGGCATCCGTTGCATCCACGCCGGCTGCTGCGGCGATCTTGCGCAGAAGCACCAGTGCGTTGGCGGCGGGGCCCGAACGAAGCGGCGGGCGGGCCTCGGCGACCCATGCCCCGCGCGTCGCGGCGTACGCTGCCAGCCGTGCGAGCAATGCCGACCGCCCGGAACCCGGCTCGCCCTCGAAGAGCAGCACGCGGCTGCGATGCTGGGCAATCGCGAGTGCGGCGCTGAAGCGCGCCTGTTCGCGATCGCGTCCGACGAAGATCTGCGCTTCGATCCGCCGAGCCAGTGGCTCGCGCGCTGCGGGATGCGAGCGCGCCAGCGTTTCGAGCACCGCTGCGGCGCTGCTGGGGCGTTCCTGAGGCAGGGGCGCAAGCAACGAGAGCACCAGTTCGCACAGTGCGGGCGGGGCTCCGGCCTGCTCGAGCGGCTGTGCCGACGGTGCCGCGCGCTCGGCGTCGGCCGATCCGCCCCCCGAAGCCGTGCGCGTGGCGCCACCCGTGATGAGGGCATGCAGGGTGGCGCCCAAGCCGAACAGGTCCGAGGCCGGAGTGGGCGCCTCCCCGCGCAGGAGCTCGGGTGCGGCGAACCCCCGCGTGCCCGCGAACGCGGCGCGCTCGACGCCCGGCATGGCAGCCAATCCCAGGTCCACCAGGCGGACATCGTCGGGCAGGGCATCGGGGTCGGAGGTTGGCGCGACCAGGATGTTCTGCGGTTTCACATCGCCATGCACGATGCCGGCCGCGTGCAGCGCTTCGAGTGCCGAGGTGACTCGCGCAGCCATTCGATACAGCGATGGCCAGTGTCCGCGGGTCAGTGCGCCGTCGGCGGGTAGACCGGGGACGAAGTCCATGGTAAGGAACGGTTCGCCCGCAGGGGTGAAGCCCAGTTCCCGCACCTGCACCAGCGCCGGGTGCCGCACTGCCGATAGGGCCTCGAACTCGGCGCGCAAGCGTCCCGCCAGTTCTGCCGAGGCGCCATGCAGGAGGCGCTTCACCGCGCATTCGCTGCCGGTGGCGAGGTCGCGCGCGAGCCAGACCTCACCCATGCCGCCCTTGCCCAGACGCTGCAGGAGTTGGAAGCGGCCAGCGATCCGTTCGCTCATCGCGACGGCTCCGGCGTGTCGGACAGCCAGCCGGGGAAGATCTGGAACGCGCGGATCGCCGCGCTGTCCGCCTCGACGAAGTCGGCGGTGCGGCGCGCATCGCGGCACGCCGCGGCGGCCGCGGTGACCTCCATGCGCAGCGTGCGCACGGCCTCCTCGACACCCCGGCGGACGCGTGCGTCGTCGCGCGGCGCATCGCGCAGGTTGATTGCCGCAGCCCGCAGCATCTCGGGGAGCATCCGCAGGCGTTGCGTGGCGCGACGCACGCGTTCGCATGCCCCCACATGCGCGGCGGTGATCGTTTCGAGCACCGCTCGATCCGTGAGCGCGCGGTACGCCAATGGATCACGCCGCAGCGGGCCGTCCGGGCGCGATTCGTCCCATTGCCGCGTCGCGCGCGCGCGCAGCGTGTCGAGGCTTGCCCTGGCAGCGGACGGGAGCTTGCTGCGATCCACGCGCTCGCACTTGGCGCGGAAGGCTTCGAGCCATACCAGATCCTGTTCCAGACTGGCTTCCGTGACGGGAACGAGTCGCGCCGCGGCGCCCTTCACGCCTTCACGCGAGCCGCGATCGGGCCGCGACACCAGCAGGTGTTCGGCGTAGGCGCGCTGGAGCGAGGCGATCGACGGCGACGCCACGCCGTCGCCTGACGCCGTCACCGGGCCGAGGAGGAAAAGGCTGGCCGCGAGGGCCGCAGACATTCCGAGGCGCATGCACACAGCTCCGGCGCGGCGTCAGAGGGCCACCGCGAGCGAGGACGGAGAAACCGTTCGTGGCCAGATTACACCACGATTGCGCCCGGGATCAGGCCCGCACTTGGTAGGACTTCACCAACGCCATCGGGTCATCGACCTTGAGCGGCGAGGTGGCGAGGAAGGCCTGGCCGAACTTCACCCCGATCTGCCACCCCCAGTAACGCGCATTCGCTTCGAATGCCTCGCGCGGGTGCGGCTGATTGGCGGGCCGGGGCCGGTCGGGATGATAGAACTGGCTCTGGTGACAATCGAGCGCTGCCAACCAGTCCTCGAGATGCTCGGTGAAGTCGACCACGAATGTGGCGCGCTGACCCGGGGGGATGAAGTAGTAGAAGATCGCCTTGGCCTGATACGGCTCGCCTTCGATCGGGGCCTTCTTGAGGTGGGCCAGATTGAATGCGTTGGAGACGATCTCGCCGGTCTTGTAGTGGTCGTTGTGCCCGAGCCCACGCCCGATCGGAAGGTCGAAGTATGGCGCGAAGATGATCTGGGGTTGGTGTTTGCGGATCACGGCCGCGACGCGGCAACGGTTGTCGAAGGTGTCCTCGATGCGACAGTCGCCCAGATCCAGATTTTCGCGGACATCGAGCTGGAGATGCTTGGCGGCCAGATCGCTCTCGCCCTTGCGGATCTCGGGCGTCCCCCAACCCATGTCGCCCGTGGTCATGTCGATGATGCCGGTGCTGTGACCATATTCCTTGACCTTGCGCAGCATGCCGCCCGCGCCGATCTCGGCATCATCGGGGTGTGGGCCGAATGCGAGGAAATCCACAGGCATGAGTCTCTCCGGGTCGATGAAACGGGGGTGTTCCGCGGCTCGGCGCGTCACGCGCCGAGCCCATCCCATGCACTATCGCGTGCGGGGCGACGGACGCGCAACCATCGGCTATGCTGCGCGACGGGTCCCCCAGTACTTCTGCTTGGAGTGTGGATGCTCTATTTCGCCTATGGTTCCAATCTTGATCCCGACCAGATGAAATCACGCTGCCCGGGACACCAAGTCGTCGGCATGGCGGTCATGCACGACCATCAGATGGTCTTCCCGCTCACCTCGCATGATTGGGGTGGAGGGGTTGCGGGTGTGCAGATGCACCACGGGGCCGAACTGTGGGGGATGGTGTTCGAGTTGACGGACGATGACCTCGCCGCGCTCGATCGCTACGAGGGCTATCGCGGCCCGGGCGACCAACACAATCTCTATGACCGTGAGACCGTGTTCGTGGAGCTCACGCGCGCCGACGATGGCTCGTTCAATCGGCGCCTGCGCGTGCTGTGCTACCTGCCCAAACAGGCTAATCCCGCGCCGCCCTCACAACGCTATATGGACGCGATCATCAAGGGCGCTGCGCATCACCGGTTGCCCGACGAGTACGTCGCGTTCCTGAAGGCGATCCCGACCGGCGAGCAGCCCGCGGGCTGAGCAGGCCGCGCAGTTCTGTTTCCACGACGCCTCGCAGTTCACGCCAAGCGGCGCTGATCTGCGAGGCGTTCGCGTTCACATACGCGCGCGCCATGCGGGGATCGCTCGCGGCCAATCGCGTCATGCTGGCGAATCCCGGACCCGACAAGCCCTGGCGGTGAGCCGCATCGCCCACACGGGCGAGTGCGACCGCCAATAGGTAGGGCAGATGGCTCGTGCGAGCCAAGGCATGATCGTGCGTGCGTGCGTCGACCACGAAGGCGTGCGCACCCACGGCGCGCACCAAGCGTCGCACGACCTGCGGCACGCCCCGTCCCAGCGGCAACAACGCGAACGAGGCGCCGCGGAACAGCTCGGCACGCGCGGCAGCGAACCCTCGTCCACTGTTGCCCGCGAGCGGGTGGGCGCCACAGACGCGCACGGCATGGCGGAGGGAGGCCGCGCGCAGCGCTGGCGTGATCCCGCCGCGTGCACTTGCCGTGTCGAGCAACACGGCGCCGCGCCGCATGGCGCCCGCTGCGCGTGCGATGAGCGCAGGGAGCGTATCCACAGGGGTCGCGAGGACGACCACATCGGCGTTGCCGCAGGCGGCTTCGAGCGTGGCAGCGACTTCATCGATGGCGCCGGCCTGCTGCGCAGCGCGCCTTGCCGTCGCCCGCGCGTCGAACCCCACGCGCTGCCATGCCCTGTCGTGTTGCAGGGCCAGGCCCAACGAACCGCCGATCTGTCCCAGCCCCACGATCGCGAGCCGCACCGGTCGCGTCGTGACGGCGCTGGGCGGCGAGGCAAGATCGGGGCGCAGGCGGATCGCCTCATCCAGGTACACGGGAGTCAGCCGCGTGCCGCTCGGCACATCGCGGACCGTGAGCAACACGCGCACGATGCGCGCGGGGGCGCCGGGGACCGCCATCTCGGTGGCGCCCAACAAGGGCACATCGTGCCAGCCCAGCATGCGCGCCGCGTGCGCGGGGAAGTCCGCGGTCAGATCGGGCGTCGCGGTGAACACCGCACTCACCACGCGTTCGGGAGTCAGCGCGTTGCGACTGATGAGCGCCTGCAATAGTCGGGCGCTGGCGGCCCGGATGGCGTCGGCCCGGTCCGCCGGGACCGAGATGGCGCCACGGACGGCGGCGATGGTCAAGTGGGACATGGATTCCCCTCGTGTTGCGCGTGCGGGATTCAGACCGGAGTCGCGACCTCGAGTTGGTAGAGGTCATGGAAATACTCGCGGATCATGCGCTCGGTGCCGAACTGTCCCTGCGACATGGCCACGCTCGCGGCCATCATCTTCTGCCAGGTGGCGCGCTGCTTCCACGCAGGCAGCACGCGCTGCTCCAGCGTGTCGTACAACGCCTCCAGATCACGCGCGTCATCGCCCGGCAGGGCCTTGCCGATCGCAAAACCGTTCACGCCGTCGATGCACCCTTCTGGCCACCAACCGTCGAGGATGCTCACATTGAGCACGCCGTTCATGGCGGCCTTCATTCCCGAAGTGCCACTTGCCTCGAGTGGGCGGATCGGATTGTTGAGCCACACATCCGCGCCCCGCGTCAGCAAACGACCGAGCGCCATGTCGTAGTTCTCCAGGAACAGCACCTTGCCCGGGAACTTGTGCGCACCTTGCACCAAGCGGGCAACGATATTGCGTCCCGCAGCATCATCGGGATGCGCCTTGCCCGCGAACAGCACGCGAACGCTCTCGGCGTCCAGCAGCTTCTGGAGCCGCGCTTCGTCGCGCAGGATCAGGTCACTGCGCTTGTAGCTGGCCGCGCGACGCGCGAATCCCACCAGCAACGAGTCGGGGTCCAACTCCACCCCGGCGCGCTCGCGCACCGCGGCCAGAAGTTCGCGCTTGTGGCCCTGGTGCGCCTCCCAGATCTTCTGGGGATCGCCGTTGGCCGCACGGATCGCGGGGGATTGCCAGGTGCCCACATGCACGCCGTTGGTGATCGCCCCGATGTGCGCGGCGCCGGAGACATCCTTCCACATCTCGCGCGCGGTCTCGCCATGCAACTGCGCCACGGCGTTCGCGCCGCGCGCCAAGCGCAGGCCCGCAACGGTCATGTTGAACGGATCGCCGCCGATGGCGCGCATCTCGGCGCCGGATAGCTGCAGGCACGCGCCCATGCGACGCAGGTCCTTGAGGTGATGCTCCTCGTTGCCCGCTTTGACCGGCGTGTGCGTGGTGAACACGATCTTCTCGCGCACATGATTCCAAGCATCGGGGAATTGCACCCCTGCTTCCATCTGCTCGGCGATCATCTCGATGCCGGCGAACACGGCGTGACCTTCGTTGAAGTGATAGGTATGCACGTTGTAGCCGAGCCAGCCCAACGCTCGCACCCCACCGATTCCCAACAGCATCTCCTGTGCGATGCGCGTGTCGGTGCCCGCTTCGTACAAGCGGTGCGTGATCCAGCGGTCCTCCTGACGCAGTGGCTCGATCAGGAACAACTTGATGTGCCCGTACTTCTGCGTGACCCATACCCGGCAGGGGACCTCCTGTCCCCGTACACGCACGCGCACCCGCACACCCGTGTCCTCGAGGAAACTCGAGTCGTACCCGGGGAACTCCTCGTAGGGACGCCCGTCGGCACCGATCCGTTGGACGCAATAACCGCGCGCCCACAGCAGGCCGATGGCCACCATGGGCAGTTTCAGGTCGTGCGCGGTCTTGATGTAGTCGCCAGCGAGGATGCCGAGCCCGCCCGAATAAATGGGGAAGGATTCGTGCAGGCCGTACTCCATGCAGAAGTAGGCCACATGCGGCTGCTTGAATGAGGCGGAAGCATGGGCGGTCATGGGGACTCGTGGTCGGAAGGGGTCAGCGCAAGGCTTGAGCACGCGATGGTAACGGCCCCCGCGCGTGCTGTCACGACCGCCCGGGTTCCTCGATAGGGATGATCGGCAGGTTCCGGGTTCCGGTTGACCACCGCCTCGTGCGCCGTGCTGGGGTCGCGACCTGCACCGTCTTTCGGCGACGCGCGTGCTTGCCACGGTGTACCGTGCCGCGGCGTTCTCGAGGAGTCCCGACCGTCACTCCTGCCCACAGGGAGCCATGATGTCCGAACGGATCCGCCCGCTGGTCGCCGCGCTTGCGGTTTCGCTGTGCTCGCTACTCTTCTTCTCGGAGGTGGTCATGAGCGCCCCAGCGTTGCCCGACACCGGCGTGTTCGCCCCGGTCGCGCGCCAGTACCAGGCCCGGCTGAAGCAGCGGCGCACGGTGGCCGGAAGTCCCCGCGAGGCGGCGGTGGTCCGCGCGCGCGCGCTGCTGGCGGTTCAGGATTTCGCGCCGCTCGCGCCGCTCATGTCGGGCATCGCAGCCCAACCCCGACCAAGCGATGCCGAGCGGGCGGTGTGTCTTGCTTGGGCCAGCGTGCGGGATGATGCTGCGGCCATCGACTCCCTCACTCGCGCCGCGGTCGCAGGGCACAACGACGCCGGCAGCGTCCCGGAGTTGCTCGCGGCGGGGCGACAGGCGTACGCGATGCTCGAGTATGCGCGCGCGGAATCGTTGTTCCAGCGCGTGTTGGCAGTGGTCCCGCCGGCGTCCCGGACCAACGCCGATGCGGCGACGCGCCGGGCCACCGCGCTGACCGGGCTTGGCCTGGTGCAGCAGAAGCACCGCGATTGGGATGGCTCGTTCGCAACCTTGCGACAGGCACTCGAAGCCGACGGCAGTGCCGATGTTCTGGTGGCACTCACCGAATCGTTCATTCGGCTGGGCCGGACCGATGACGCGATCGCGGCAGGAGAATGGGCGGTGAAGCTCGCGCCCCACAACGATGCCGCGCACTACTTGCTGGGCAACGGGTATGCGCGCAAGAATTACACGCAACTCGCGGCGGCGTATCCCCGAGCCTTCGCCGACGCCGGCGGCCGCGCAGCCATCCAGCGGGCGGATGCACGCCTTGCTGCGGGCGACCGGGTTGGCGCGCGGGCTGCCCATGCGAGCCTGGCGAGGGCGCATCCCGGTTGGGCCGATGCTCGAGTCCGCTTGGCCTCGCTCGATTTCGAGGATGGTCGATTCGCCGCGGCGCGTGCGGGATGTGTCGCGGCGCTTGCGGCGTGTCCCGAATACGGTCGCGCCCATGCGGTCCTGGCCAAAGCGATCGAGGCGCAACGATTCGTAGTCGATGTGCACCGCGCGGACTACGAGCGGCGTTTTGCCGCGGCGGCCATGCCGCAGTTGCCGGGCATCGAGAAGTTCGTGGCGAACTGGCGCTCGCTTTCGCCACGGCATCAGAAGCGCGTGGCGCTCTCGGTGGCGCCATGGAAAGCCTATCTCCCGGTACTGATCGACGGCGGCGCCACCTACTACATCAAGCCCGTGCACATGCTGCTGTCGGAGTGTCCCAATCTGGAGACGCTTCGCGACCAACGTATCTCGTACGATTCACGCCTCTGGGACGACGTGCGCGGCTGTGGCGGCTACCACACGGTCACTGGCATCGAAGATGTCGAGCGCACGATCTTCGACCGGTACAACACGGTGCTGCATGAGTTGACGCATCAGGTGCACAGCGTCCTGCCGGCGGACGACTCACGCACGATCCAGGAGCACTACCGCCGCGCGAAGGAACGCGACGACAAGACGCACGAGGCGTTCCTGTCGCGCTATGCCGGCGGCAGTGTGTACGAGTACTTCGCCGAAGGCGCGAACGCGCTCGATTCACCCATGCGCGACCGCTACGACCCACGCGAGGTGGTGCGCGAACGGTTGGATCGCATGGATCCCGCACTGCGCTCGCTCGTGGAACGGTTGGCCGCGCGTACGGACTTGAGCGGTTCGTACCCCGTGGCGTTCTCGGCAGGCGGGGACGATCGGGTGAGTCGCGGTCAGGTGAACGAGGGCGTGCCGTTCTATCGCAAGGCGCTCGCGCTCGAACCGACGAACGAGACCGCGCTGGTTGCGCTCACGAACGCCTTGTTGTTGGGGAACCGCGCAGCCGAGGCAGAATCCGTGATCGCCGGCGCACTGAAGATCCATCCTGCGAGCGGTCCGGTGCAGACGACGGCGTCGCAGGCTGCGGTGCACGCCGGTCGTCCGATTGCACGGGCCCGCGCCGCGCTGCGCTCGGCTCGGCCAACCGTGCGCGCCGAGGATCGTTATCAGGTGGATCTCTCGCTCGGCCGACTCGCTTGGATCGCAGGCGACGCGCCGGCTGCGCTCGCGGCATTCGATTCGGTGCTCGCTTACCAGTCCGACAGCCCCGAGGGGCGGAATGGACGCGCCGCCGCACTGGCGCTTGCGTCGCGTTTCGACGAATCCTTCGCCCTCTACGAGAAAGCGGTGCGCGAACGGACGGGTGTGGTGGAACTACGCTGTGATTTTGCTCGCGATCTGTTGCGCGCAGGGCGGCTCGAGGCCGCGCGGGCACAGTTGGCAGAGGCGAAGTTGTTGGATGAGGAGAACCCCACCGCCGAGGCGCTGCGTGCGTGGGCCGACCTCTCGGGCGGCGCCGTCGAGTCCGCGCGAGCGCACGCGCGCCAGGCGCTGGCGTGGGGGCCATGGTGCGATCTGGCTCAGGCGGTGAGCGGGGCGATCGAACGCCGAGCGGGACGGGCTGAGGCCGCCGCCGCCGCATGGGCGGGCTTGACGCAACGGATCGGGGCGAACGCGCCACCCGAGTATGTCTATCGGCCGAAGCTCGCGGTCTGGGAGGAGATCCACCTGATGCCCGAAGTCGAACGCGCGATGTTGCGGGAGTGGCAGCGGTGAACGCGTTCGCGAATCACCACACCAGCGCCACCCGGCGAATGGCGCGCGACTCGCCCGCCACCAGTTCCGCCAGATAGAGCCCTGCGGGCAGCGCGCGGCCCTTGTCGTCGAGGCGGTCCCACACCGCCGTGTGCTGCCCCGGCGCCAGCGCGCCATCAAGCAGCGTTCGAACCCGCCGTCCCTGTGCATCCAACAGCACCAATCGCACCCGCGCCGCAGTCGGCAATGCGAAAGCGAAGCGAGCGGGGCCCGTCGCGGGATTGGGCGAGGGCGCTTGGAAGCGCAGCGTCGCCTCTGCGCTCGCCACCGGCTCGACCGCCAGCGCCTGAATGAGCGCGCGGTCGATATTGAGTCGCGGGCCGATCGGATTATCGTAAGCACGGAGATCGCCCTGCGTGATCAACTGCTCCATGACCTGCTTGGGCGAGAGCGTCGGGAAACGCGAGCGGACCAACGCTGCCGCTCCCGAGACGATCGGCGCCGAGAACGAGGTGCCGTCGTTGGTCATGTAGGGCTCGACCCCGTCGTGGCTCCAGAGCAACTCGAAGAACAACAGGCTGAACTCATCGTATTCGTAGTTCCGCGAGATGCACGACCAGACCGCTTCTCCCGGGGCGGCGATGTTCACGTACCAGCCCCAGTTCGAGAAGCTCGCGCGCTGGTTGCTCGCAGTGGTCGCCGCCACCGCCAGCACGCTGTCGCACGCTGCGGGAAAGCTCGGGGTGTCGGTGCCGTCGTTGCCTGCCGAGGCCACCACGACCACACCGCCGGCGATGGCGTCGTTCACCAATGGCTGGAAGAACGCGCGCGCCGTGGTGTCGGAAGTACCCAGACTCATGTTGAGCACCGATACTTGCCGAGCGATCGCGTAATCGAACGCCTCGACGACCGCCGACAGCACGATCTCGCCATTCGCATTCGAGACTTTGAGCGGGAGGATCCTGCAGCCCCAGGCCACGCCAGCGATCCCGACGCCATTGTTCGTGGCGCCAGCTGCCAGTCCGGCCACGAATGTTCCATGCCAACCTTCGTCGATGCCAACATTCGGGTCGATCAGCGGCGTCGGCATGGGGTCCGCATCGTGATCGCCGAAATCCCATCCGTTCACATCGTCGATATAGCCGTCGAGATCGTCGTCGATGCCGTTGCCGGGGATCTCGCCGGGATTGGTCCAGATCTTCGAAGCCAGGTCGGGGTGACCCACATCCACACCGGTGTCCATGATGCCGATGGTCACGCTCGCGCTGCCGATCGTGCGATTCCAGCCCTGTTGCGCCTGCACGCCCGCAGCGCTGTTGCTCAGGTGCCACTGGTTTGGGAAGCGCGGGTCGTTGGGCGCGAGATGGAGCCGCAAGCGCAGGTTCGGGGCGGCAGCCAGGATTCCCGGCGTGGCCCGGAGTTCTTCCGCGGCGGCGACGGGATCGAAGTCGGAGAGCTCACTCGTCAAGCGCAATACTTCGGCGCCCCGGGTTGCGGCAGTGGTGGCGCGGCGCAACGGCTCGGTTTGCGTCAGCCCGTACCGAAGCAGCGCGAGTGTCAGGGGTGCGTTGTTCGCCTGCGCTCGTCCGTCCGCGCTCAAGGTGATGGTCCCGCCCGGCGCCAGCACCACGAGCACCTCGCGCGGGACAAAGGGCGGCGAAGGGGCGGACGGCGGGGCGGCGGCGCGCGCAACAGAAGCCAGCGCCAACACAAGTACCACGCATACCAGACGAGCAGTCGAGCGCATGCGTCCTCCCCAAGCGTATGGCGTTGAACCTGCTGCGAGGGCCTACGAAGCGCGCACCGACACCGTGGTTTCGGTCCCGTCGGTCTCTTCCAACACCCAGCGCACGGATTTGCTGCACGGGCAGGCGCCGCCGACGCGCTTCAACTTCGGCATCGCCTTCACCGCGTCCATCGCCGTCATCTCGCCTGCCGCGACCTTGCGCAGGCAGTTCGCATAGTTCACCAGATCGCGGCTCGCGACATAGCCGTCGTTCAAGTGTTTCGCCAGATAGCGCAGATAGTCCTCGGCCCCTGTGAACACCTCGCCGTCGATGCCGATCATCTCGAATGCGTGCTCGCCCTTGCGCCGGAAGAAGCGCTTGTCCGGCACCCGCAGCAGGTCGGTCCACGCGATGCCGTGATGCGTGCCGCGGGTCTGCTCGAGTTCGTCCAACACCTGCTCGGTCTTCTCGGGCGAGTACTCGGGAAACCGCGCTCGGATGTAACGCGAGTTCACATCGCGGATCATCTTGGTCACCTCGAGCAGGTATTTCTCGAGGGCTTCGTTGTTCTTCATGTCCTTGAAGCCGAACTTCACATTCTTGTCGCCGCCGC
>JANLOU010000596.1:0-2228 GCA_031366735.1 Candidatus Eiseniibacteriota bacterium | reverse complement strand
ATCCTGATCTGGGCAGTTGCGTCGGTTCCGACCAGTGTGTATCCGGGGCTGAGTGCGTCGTTCATCATCACGGACTTCGGCAAGACGTTGCTGATGATGGTCATTATCGCGTCAAGCATCCGGCACGTCAACGACATCGAGCGCCTCGCGCTTTCCAACATGGGCAGCGCGGTGATTTACTGCTCCTTCATCCTCAAGTATTCCAAGGTGGGCAGTGATGGCCGCCTCGCTGGCGTGTTGTACTACGACGCGAACGACCTGGCGATGATGGTCGTGTGCACCCTTCCGCTGGCGGTCTACTTCATTCGGGGCGGAGCGCGGTTCTGGCAACGGCTGGTTGCCCTGCCTTGCGCCGGGATATTCATGGTGACCATCGCGCGATCGGGCTCGCGGGGCGGCTTCCTCGGTCTTGTCGCGGTGGTGATCTTCCTCGTCGTCGGCTTTCACGCCATCCCGAAGAAGACGAGAATCGGTGCGGTGGCGGGCCTCGGGCTACTGCTGGTCCTGGTGGCGGGCCAGCAGTACTGGACACTCATGGGCAGCATCCTGAAGCCCGAGGATGACTACAACACGAGTGCGGAGTCGGGACGCATGAAGGTGTGGGCGCGCGGCGTCGGGTACATGGCGGGCCATCCGCTCACCGGCGTGGGCGTAAATGCGTTCGCGGTTGCGGAAGGTACCATCTCCTCAATCGCCGGGCGCCAGCTCGAGGGCCAGGGTGTGAAGTGGTCGGCCGCACATAACTCCTACGTGCAGATCGGCGCGGAGCTGGGAGTTCCCGGGATCGTCGCGTTCCTGATCCTTCTCCGGAGTATGCTGATGTCGGGATGGCAGGTTGCGCGCTCGAAACGTGAGGACACCGGAGAGGGGCCCCGTGAACGCGCCCTCGCCGAGGCACTCCTGGCGACGATGGTGGGCTACTGTGTGGCGGGCTTCTTCCTTTCGCAGGCGTACTCGGCGTACCTGTACGCCACCTGCGGCCTGATGACCGGGCTCGCGGCCATCGCCCTGAAGCAGCGCAGGGGGCGACCTCCTCGCGCCGCGGCGCACGGGCGACTCGGACCCATACCGTCATGAACGCCGTCGCCTGGACACTTGTGGCGCTCCCCGTGATCGTCGGCGGGTTCGCGTACGTGCTCTATCCGGGTATCCTCTGGCTCGCGGCGCGTGGCCGAGCGTATCCCGTTCCCCAGCCACCGAGCGAGTGGCCCATCGTCACGATCGCCATTCCCGCGTACAACGAGGAGGGGCAGATCCGCGGCGCTGTGGAGGCCGTGCTGGCGCAGGACTACCCGGCCCCGCGGCGGCAGATCCTCGTGCTGTCGGATGCCTCGACGGATGCCACGGACAGCATCGTTCGCGAATACGAGTCGCAGGGCGTAGAGCTGCTGCGGATGCCCGTGCGCGGAGGAAAGACCGCCGCCGAAAACGCATCGTGTGCGCTCATCCGTGGCAGCATTGTGGTCAACACCGACTCTTCCATCCGATTGCACCCATCGATGGTGCGCGAGCTGGTGCTGCGGATGCAGGATCCGCGTGTCGGCGTGGCGTCGTCTCGCGATGTCAGCATCAGTGCGCGCGATGCCTCCGCCAACCAGGCAGAGGCTGGCTACGTGGGCTACGAGATGAAGATTCGCGCACTGGAGACGAGGGCCGGCGGCATCGTGGGCGCCTCAGGCTCTGGCTACGCCATTCGGACCGAGCTGCATCTCATTCCGATCCGCGCTGACCTCAGCCGTGATTTCTCGGCGGCCCTCACCGCGCAAAAGCACGGATACAAGGCGGTGTCTGTCGATGAGGCGGTCTGCTACGTGCCCCGTACGGCGGCGCTGTCGCACGAGTACCGTCGCAAGGTGAGGACGATCAGCCGGGGGATGGAGACCTTGTACGCGAGCCGCGAGTTACTGAACCCCGAACATCACGGCGTATTTGCGTGGAAGCTCATCAGCCACAAGGTATTTCGGTGGCTCGTTCCACATTCAGCGCTCCTCGGCTTCGTGGGAGTACTGCTGCTCGCGCGCCAGAGCTGGTTCGCAGCGCTGCTGAGTGTGTTGGGTGTGGCGATGGTCGCAACCGCCCTGGTGGTGGCGAAGCTTCCAGCCGGCGTTCGCGTGCCGCGCGTGCTGAGCGTGATTGCGTTCGGCCTGTCGGCAAATGCGGCGGTGCTGAATGCCTCCTGGCGATTCTTCGTTGGCCATGAAGACCACATCTGGGAGCCCACTCGGCGC
>JANLOU010000595.1:0-8732 GCA_031366735.1 Candidatus Eiseniibacteriota bacterium | reverse complement strand
CATCGACCTTCGATGAGCCCGCCGAGCGTCACGTGCAGGTGGCGGAGATGGTGATCGAGAAGGCCAAGCGGCTCGTGGAGCACAAGAAGGACGTGGTCATCCTGCTCGACTCGATCACGCGCCTTGCGCGCGCACACAACGCCGTGATTCCGCACTCGGGAAAAATCCTCTCGGGCGGCGTCGATTCAGGGGCGCTACAGCGGCCCAAGCGTTTCTTTGGCTCGGCGCGCAACATCGAAGGCGGGGGATCGCTGACCATCATCGCCACGGCGCTGATCGATACCGGCTCGCGCATGGACGAAGTGATCTTCGAAGAGTTCAAGGGCACCGGCAATTCCGAACTCGTGCTCGACCGCAAGATCGCCGACAAGCGCATCTTCCCCGCGATCGACATCAACAAGTCTGGCACCCGCAAGGAAGAGCTGCTCATGACCCCCGAACCGCTGGCGCGGGTGTGGATCATGCGCAAGTTCCTGAACGAGCTGAGTTCGGTCGAAGGCATGGAGTTCCTGATCGGCAAGATGAGCGACTCCAAGACCAACAAGAAGTTCCTGGAGTCGATGAACTCATGACGCCCGGGGAACTCTGTTCCAGCGAACGCTGATCTGAACGAAGGGAGTCGCCGATGGGGAACACCTCGAGTTGGTTCGGTTGGGCGCTGGGTTCCGCGTTCTTCGCCGCGCTCACCGCGATTCTCGCCAAGATCGGCCTGCAGGGTGTGGACTCCGATCTGGCAACCTTGCTGCGCACATTCGTCATTGCGGTGACGCTCGGCGGCATCGTCGCGGCCACGGGCAAGTGGCAGGACCCCACCACGCTGCCCGCGCGCGCCCTCACATTCCTGGTGCTCTCGGGGCTTGCGACCGGCGCTTCGTGGCTGTGCTATTTCCGTGCGCTCAAGTTGGGCGATGCCTCGCGTGTGGCGCCCGTCGACAAACTGAGCGTGCTGCTGGTGGCGGTGTTGGCGGTGGCCTTCCTGGGCGAGCGGCCCTCGGCGCGCGACTGGTTCGGCATCGCCATGGTCGGCGGGGGCGTGTTGGTGCTGAGCTTGAAGCGCTGAGGCTGGGCCGGCCGCACTCGACGGGTCGACTCGCTCCGTGCGATGATTCCAGACTATGTCCTTGACCTCCGGAACCCGTCTCGATCGCTATGAGATCGCCAGCCTGATTGGCCGTGGTGCCATGGGCGAGGTGTATCGCGCCCATGATTCGCGCCTTGGCCGTGATGTCGCCATCAAGGTGTTGCCCGTTGCGTTCAGCTCCGATCCCGAGCGCCTGCGTCGATTCGACCAGGAGGCGCGGGCGGCGGGAGCGCTGAACCACCCCAACATCGTCGCCATCTTCGATGTCGGCACACATGACGGCGCGCCGTTCGTGGTGACCGAGCTATTGGTGGGCGAGACGCTGCGCAGCCGGCTCGACAATGGCGCGGTCTCGGCGCGCAGGGCGCTGGAATACGCGGTCCAGATCGCGAACGGGCTGGCGGCGGCGCACGCCAAGGGGATCGTGCACCGCGACCTGAAGCCCGAGAACCTGTTCGTCACCAGCGCAGGGCATGTCAAGATCCTCGACTTCGGGCTCGCCAAGTTGACGCGCGCCGAGGGCCACACCGGCGCCGAGGCGGACTCGCTCATGGCCACGGCGATGACCGAGATGGGGCGCGTCATGGGCACCGTGGGCTACATGGCGCCCGAGCAGGTGCGGGGCGAAGTCGCCGATCATCGTGCCGATCTGTTCGCATTCGGTTGCGTCGTGTACGAGATGCTGAGTGGCCGCTCGCCATTCCACCGGGAGTCCGCAATCGAGAGCATGGCGGCCATCGTCCGCGATGAGCCGCCTGCATTGCCCGCCGAAGTGGCCGCCCTCATGCCCGGCTTGGCGTCCTTGTTGCGCCGCTGTGTCGAGAAGCATCCCAGCGAACGCTTCGAGTCGGCTCGCGATCTGGCGTTCAGCCTGGATCTCATGGCGCAGGGCGCGGGGGGCGCGGTGACCGCGGCCGCGGCCGCGGATCAGGAAACGGCGCCGGATGTGTCGTACCAACGCATCACTTTCCGCCGCGGCGCCATCTGGTCGGCGCGCTTCAGCCCCGATGGCAACTCGGTCGTGTACAGCGCGAGCTGGGAGGGCAAGCCGCTCGAACTGTTCTGGGCACACATCGGCAATCCCGAGGCACGCGCGCTGGGGTTCCGCGACACCGATCTATTGAGCGTGTCGCACACGAACGAGATGGCGGTGCTGTTGCGCGCCGAGTTCGTCACTTCGTTCGACCGGCGCGGCACGCTGGCGCGGGTTCCCCCCATGGGCGGCGCCGCGCGCGAACTGCTGCACGATGTGCACGGCGCGGATTGGAGCCCGGACGGCACGCAGATCGCCGTCGTGCGCGAGAAGCTCGGCATGACCCGGCTGGAGTTCCCGCTCGGCAATGTGCTCTATCAGACGCCGGGTTGGATCAGCATCGTGCGCATTTCCTCCGATGGTCAGGTGCTCGCTTTCATCGACCACCCTTCGCGCAACTCCGACTCGGGACATGTCTGCGTGGTGGATCGCAAGGGGGAGCGGCGCGTGCTGTCGTCGGACTGGGGCACCCTGCGCGGTCTGGCGTGGTCGGCCGATGGCAAGGAAGTGTGGTTCACCGCCGACCGCGGCGGCGCGGCGCGCGGGCTGTATGCCGTGACGCTCGAGGGCAAAGTCCGGCGCGTGCTGCAACTGGCCAGCAACATGACGCTGCACGATCTGGCGCGCGATGGCCGCGTGCTGTTGGGGCACGGTCCCGAGCGCGCGGGCATCAACGCATTCGAGCCGGGCGAGAATCGCGAGCGTGACCTGTCGTGGCTCGACTGGTCGCTGTTGCAGGACATCTCCGATGACGGGCGCACCTTCCTGCTCGATGAGACCGCCGAAGGGGGCGGCGCCTCGGGCTCGGTGTACATCCGGGCGACCGATGGATCGCCGGCGGTCCGGCTGGGGGATGGCGCGGGCCGTGCACTTTCGGCGGATGGGCAGTGGGTGGTGGCGGGTGGGGTCGCTTCACTGGCGGAGGGCCGCCTGCAGCTCCTGCCGACCGGAGTGGGCGAACCGCGCGAGATCCTCACCCAGAATCTCTACTGTCATATGGCCCGTTGGTTCCCCGACGGACGGCACCTCGTGGTGACCGGGCACGAGCCGGGGCACGGAGTCCGACTCTATCGAGTGGACAGCGTCACGGGTGCGGCGCAGGCGCTCAGCCCCGAGGGGATCAACCCGATCGAGTTCCACGCCCTGCCCGATGGTTCCGGCGTGGCGGCCGTGGGTGCCGACGAGGAGCACTGGATCTATCCCATCGATGGCGGCGATCCGCATCCGGTCGCGGGGGTGGACCGGGCCGATCGCGTGGTGCGCTGGATGGACGACATGAAGACGGTGTTGGTCTACCGCAGCAATGAACTGCCCGCGCGGATCTACTCCGTCGACATCGAGACCAAAGAGCGCAAGACCTGGCGCGAGCTGACACCGCCGGACCCCACCGGCATCTATCGCATCGGGCGCGTGCGGACCAGCGCCGATGGCAGGATCTATGGCTATGTGTATTACATGCAGCTCGTGGACCTGCATGTGATCACCGGGCTCAAGTAGCCCCCGCTCGTCGCCGAGCAGGGGCTACCGCTGCGCGCGGATCAGCGCAGCAGGATCGTCCGAACGGTGCGCTGCACTTGCGTCCCATTCGCCCGGATGACCGCGCGCGCGAAGTAGGCGCCGCTCGACAGTCGCGTGCTGTTGCCGCTCAGGTCGAACCGATACCGCCCCGCCGAGAGTTCGCCCTTGTTCAGTTGAGCGGCTGCCCGACCCGTGATGTCGTAGAGCGTCACATCGACCATGGCCGTCATCGGCAGATCGAGCAGCAGCGCGGGCGAGCTCGCCGTGCCGATGGCGGCGAACCGCAACGCCGTGGGTGCGGCGCCCGGTTGCGGTTCCACGCCAACGCCGCCCGGGATGACAATGCGGACGGCGTTCGAGCGGTAAATGATGATGGCCTGGCCCGACAGGGGTGCGCCATTCCAAGTGACACTCGTGAAGGTCCCCGTCCGCGATGTGCACTTGAGAACGGTGAACGAGTCCCACACCGCCGGCGAGAATCCGGGCGCCGTGCGGATCTCGAGCGTGCCGGCGAGGACCGCCGCGCCGCCCACCTCGAGTGTGTCGCAGTGCAGCCCCCCGGTTGTGCCCAGATTGACCACATACCGAGCCGGGCTCTGCAGCGTGAGATTGTCGCTGATCCGCAGCACTCCGAACGAGTCGGCCGCCGCGTAGGGTTCAAGACGCCCGGTGCCCTGGATCGCCGAGGAGATGAAGCCGTAGCCGCGGATGCGGCCGCTCGTGCCCAGACTGATCCCGTTCGCCTCGAGCTCCCCGTTCTGGAACACCATGTCGCCGGAGTTGCCGATGGCTCCCGCAGTGCTCAGGTGTCCCCCGTTCGCCAGGAACAGCGTGCCAGTTCCGCCACGGATGTCCATGGTCGGCGGGTTCACGATCCCGCTCGTGATCACATAGACCGTGCCGCCCGAGTCCGCCAACACATTGCCGAAGCCGAGGCTGCCGCCGTATCCACCGATCGAGAACACATCGTGCACGGTCAGAAGCGTGCCGCCGTGCTTCACCACCATCGTGCCGCCGACGGTGGCGTCCGAAGTATTGTTGCCCAGATACACGGCACCCAGATTGACCTGTGCGCCGTTCGATGCATCGAACTCACCGAAGCCGCCATCGCCGATGTTGGTGTACCCCGTCGTCGTGTAGATCGCCGAGGAGTCCACCACCACAAGCCCATTGCCCCCGAGCGAATCCCCGAGCACCGTGGGGCCAACGCCGCAGGTGAACGAGGTGCCCGGCCGCACCACGCGCAGCTTGCCGCTACCGCCGCGTCCGACCACGAGCTGCGGCGCGGTGCCGGGGAAGCTCGGGCCGGTGTTGGCGACGCCGCTGCCGATCCACAACTCGGGCGTGCCCACCAGACTCGAGACCACGAGTTGTCGGCTCGCCGGCCACTGGAACGCGCCGCCGACCACATGGAAGATGCCGCCCCGCAGGTCGAGCGCGCCACCCGAGGTGGGCGAGACGCGCACGCCGCCACTGGCGCGGAAGTTCGCGCCTTGGAGCATGCGCAGCGTGGCGCCCTGATCGCCGCCGGGATTGCCCACATCCACACGCCCAAGCACATTCACGAATGCCGAACCCGTCAGGTTCATCGTGGCATTGCCCGAGGCGGTATTGAAGATGGTGGCGCCCACGCCGAGCGGGCCGCGTACCGTCATCGAGCTGGAGCCGGTCGTGTTCGGCCCCACATTCACCGTGCCCACCGAGCCCGGGAAGTAGCCGATGTACACGCCGTCGCTGGCATCAACGAAGCCACGGTTGGCGACCGAGAGCAATCCGGTGCCGTACTGCCCCACGATGATGTCGCAGGTACTGACCGTATGCAGTCCGCTATTGCTGATCGTGAACGGATTGTTGCCTGCGACACTCACGGTGCCTGCAAAGCCAGCGGTGGGTGCGATGTTCAGGTCCCAGCTGCCGCCGCCCGCGGTGTTGCCGGTCCAGTAGTGGGCGCCACCGAACACATTCAGCGTGCCGGCCGCATCCTTGCCGATCGCATCCCCGGGAGTGCCCGAGTGGGATGCTGCCTGCGAGTTCCAGGTGGCGGAGGAGCCGGTGGGCGTCTGCCGCGTGAGCGTGAGCGTGCCCGGGAAGCCGGACGAACCCACCTGCAGCCATTGCGTGTTGAGCACGCCGAAGTTGCAAGTTGCCGTGGCGCCCACATAGACATTTCCGGTGGTGTGCGGGGCGGAATAGACGGCCGTCACATTGCCGGCGCTGAACCCCTGCAATGAAGTCGTGGTCAGACTCGCCGGGAAGGTGACCGTGTAAGTGCCCGCCGGAACGAAGTCGACGAAGCTGCCGAAGTTCGGCACGCCCGCCGGATTCCACTTGGTCGCGTCGTCCGCCGAGCCACTGACCGCGGTCTTCCACTGGTAGTAGGTGCTGTAAGCCGAGGCGGATGTCGCGGCCGTGAGCAGGAGGAGGACGGCGAGGGACAACGCAGACAGCGAAGGGACGGGGCGATCGAGCAGCGTTCGGCGCATGGGGACCTCCGGAAGGGGTGGCGGTTCTGCTCCTTCCTACGGTCGGGCGGCGCCAAGCGAACACCCGCCGCGCCTCACTCCTTGGCCAACTCCCGCTTGCCGCGCGTCACGATGAATACCGCGATGGTCCACGAGGGCACCAGGTCCACGCCCGGGATGAGTTCACCGAGCAGCGCGGGCAGGAGCGCCGGGTGCCAACCCAGCAGGCGAAAGAGCACAAGGCTCACCACCGCCTCGAGCGCGGCGTCGAACGGCGAGGCGGCCCCCGGCACGAACAGCGGCATGGCCAGCCACTGCACGGCGTCAGCCACCAGCGCCACGATCCAGGCGATGCGCACCCGGCGGCGCCATTGCGCGGGGCTGGGCGGGGGGCTTGGGAGGGATTCCATGGCGCCAGACTAGCGCCGCGGGGAGCGTGCCGTCACGCGCCCGTGAATCCTGTCGATTCAAGCCATGTAACCGTTTGCAATGGGGGGAGGCGCACGCCTAACATTCCCTCATGACACCTCGCTCTGGGTTGCTCGCCGTGCTGCTCGCCCTGGTTTCGAGCGTACAGTCCGCCTCGGCCGGCGGATTCCGTCTGTTCGCCGACAGCCCCACGGCGCGTTCGATCGATCAGTCGTACGGCTATCGGACCAGCCCGGGCTTCGTGAGCCTTGCGATCAACGGCAAGTTCCCGGTCGACACGGTGCAGTATTTCCTTGGGCGCAACTCGCTTCGGTTGCTCTACACCTCGGCCACCACCGGCGACTGGGCCCTGGGCGCCACGACGCCGGGCTTTCAGCCCGTATCGGTGGCGAGCCTCGACTCGCTGGTGTTCTACATCCGCCCCAGCGCGACCATGCCGCTGGCGGAACTGCCCTCGGTGTTCCTCGAGGACAATGCGAACCACCGCACCTCGCGCTTTCCGCTCACCCTCGCCATCGCATCGGCGCCAGGGGCCACCTGGACGCGCGTCGTCATCCCGATGAGTTGGTTCCAGGCCAATGCCGGCCTCATGAACCTCGGCGCACTCAAGCTGGTGTTCTTCGGCGCCACGCCGGGCGTGGCCACGACCGCAACTCGCTTGCTCAATGTGGACGAGATCCGCTTCGTGGATACCGACGCCACCCCGCCGCCCACGCCACTGGGTTTTCGCGTGCGCGAACACGAGCGTCACGCCGAGATCGCGTGGGACGCGCCGGCCGACCCCGATATCGACATGGTGCGGGTCGAACGCAACACGGGCACGGGTTGGACACGGGTGGGCATCGCGCCCGTCGAGGAGGGCGGCGCGATCGACTGGCTGTACGCCACGGGCGTCACCGCGCGCTACCGCGTGATCGCCTCCGACATGGGACTGCGCTTATCGGCGCCGAGCGACTCGGCAGCCACCACCACGCGCGTGCTCACCGACGCCGAGTTCCTCGACCGCACGCAGGAGGCCGCGTTCCGCTACTTCTGGGACTACGGGCATCCGGTGTCGGGGCTCGCGCGCGAACGCACCACTTCGGGCGAAGTCTGCACCTCGGGCGGCACCGGCATGGGCGTGATGGCCATGATCATGGCCGCGGACCGCGGCTTCGTTTCGCGCAGCGACGCGCGTGCGCGCGTGCAGAAGATCGTCACCTTCCTGCGCACGCAGGTCCCGCAGTATCTGGGCGCGTACCCGCATTGGATCCATGGCACCACGGGCCAGCTCATCGGATTCCTCGGGCCGACCGACGACACGCGCGACCTGGTCGAGACCAGCTACTTGTTCATGGGCCTCTTGAGCGCGCGCAGCTACTTTGGCACCGACAACGCGGCGGAGGTCGCGCTGCGCGCCGACATCACCGCCATGTGGAACGCCGTACAGTGGGACGCGTTCGTGCAGGCGGGTGGCACGGCGATCACCTGGCATCGCTCCCCGACCACGGGATTCAGCGTCGGCGCGTTGGTCACCGGTTGGAACGAAGCGATGATCACCTACCTGTTGGCCAAGGCGTCGCCCACGCATCCGATCGCGACGAGCCTGTACCACACGGGTTGGGCGCAGAATGGCGCCATCGTGAACGGCAACACCTACTACGGCACCGTGCTGCCCCTGGGTCAGGCGTATGGCGGCCCGCTGTTCTTCGAGCAGTACACGCCCATGGCGTTCGACCCTCACTACGGGCCGGATACCTACGCCGACTACTTCCAGCAGGGTGTGGCGCACACGCTGATCAATCGCGCGTACTGCCAAGCCAATCCCAATGGTCGGGTGGGCTACAGCAACACCATCTGGGGCCTCACGGCTTCGGACGAACTCGACGGTTACGCGGCGCACGCGCCTTTCAGCAACGATAACGGTACGCTTGCGCCAACGGCGGCGTTCTCGTCGTATCCGTACACGCCCACCGAATCCATGGCCGCCATGCGGGCCATGTACAACTCTTATGGCGTTCGACTCTGGGGCGTGTTCGGTCCCAAGGACGCGTTCAGCCCGACCCAGGCGAACTGGTACGCCGGCGGCTACATCGCCATCGACCAAGGTCCCATCGCGGTCATGCTCGAGAACGGCCGCACCGGCCTGTTGTGGCACCACTTCATGAACAACCCCGAAGTGCTGGGCGCACTCACCGCGCTCGGCTTCGTGCGCAATCCCGGCTGGACC
>JANLOU010000592.1:0-1914 GCA_031366735.1 Candidatus Eiseniibacteriota bacterium | reverse complement strand
GCGGCGGCGACGATCAGCCCGAGCCCGAGGTAAGTTGCGATCACCGCCAGCGGCGCCAAGTAAAACACCGAAGCGAAGGCGATGCGCAGCAGGTTGGGGTGGATGCCGAGGTCCTGGCCCAGCCCCTCGCACACGCCGAGCATGGTGTCGTTGCGCCATGGCAGGGAAGATTTGGGCGGAAGCGCGGGCTGGCGGGTGTCGGTCATGATCGGCTCCTGATGGTCGTGCCAATCAGAGTGCACGGGCTGTGCCAATTGGTGGAAGCGTTGGTGTTCAATCACTTAACGGTAGCGGGCGGCGAGGGCGGTTGGCGGATTGCGCTGGGGGTTGGTGGGATTTGCCACGGGTCGCGGATCTGACAGGCCCACCCCTTCGCCGCATTGGGCACCCATGAAAGTACTACTTTCATGGGACCCTTTCGCGGCTCTTCCCCTCCCGCTCGCGGGAGGGGAGGGTGTGCCATATGGGTTATATTCTTGACTTGTAGGAGTTCGTTTGCTGTCGTGCTCCCGGCGGGAGTGGGTGGACATGGCGTGGGAAAAGGCGGGCGGGCGCAAGGCGCCGGCAGGGAGCATCGTGCGCGACGGGCCGCGCGGGTGCGCGCAGCGGGTGCGGACCTCGGGGTGGCAATGGAGCGAGGAGGCCGAGGAGATTTTCTTCGGTGCGCTGGCGGCGAGCGCCAATGTCAGCCTGGCTGCGGCCGAAGCGGGGTTTTCGACCCCGACGGTCTATCGGCTGAAGGCGAGGCGCGCCGATTTCGCCGAAAAGTGGCGCGCGGCGCTGGTTCACGGGTTCGACCGGCTCGAAACGGAATTGCTTCACGCGGCGATCGATTCGGTGGCCGAGGTCGAGTTCGACACCGAGCGGCCGATCCCGAAAATGACGGCCGACCAGGCAATGAGCATTCTCAATGCGCATCGCAAGGAAGTGCGCGGCGTGGGCGCGAACGGGCCGGGGCGCGGGCCGGTGAGGCGCTCGCTGGCCGAGGTCCAGGACAGCATTCTGCGTAAAATCGAAGCGATCGAGCGCAGCGAAGCGTCCGATCGGACGAGCCGCGAATGAACAAGCGCACCGTGCGCGACCGGATCGTCGGATTGCAGGGCAAAAAGCGCGACAAAATGTTTCGCGCGCTGACCGACAGCGAGAGCGAAACCGTCGAACGCGAGTTCGCGCTGTGGGCGCATGACGGGCAGCGGCCGCCGCCGGACGAGTGGCGAACGTGGGTGATCATGGGCGGGCGCGGCTTCGGCAAGACCCGCGCCGGGGCGGAATGGGTGCGCGGGCTGGTCGATCCGGCGGCGCCGCAAGCGGCACGCGGGGGCAACACACCCTCGATCGCGCTGGTCGGGGCGACGATCGACGAAGTGCGGCGAGTGATGATCGAGGGACCAAGCGGGTTGCTGACCGTCGCCGAGGGATTGATCGCGGAGTGGCGGCCGACGCTGCGGCGGTTATCGTTCGTCGGCGGCGGCCAGGCGTTGTTGTATTCGGGGGCATCGCCCGAAGCGCTGCGCGGGCCGCAACACAGCCATGCGTGGTGCGACGAGCTCGCCAAATGGCCGCGCGCCAAGGACACGTGGGACATGCTTCAGCTGGGTCTTCGCGTCGGGCCGTGGCCGCGCGCAATCGTCACGACAACGCCCAAGGCCGGGACTGTGCTCGACGCGATCATGGCGCGCGGGGACACGGTTGTCACCGGCGGCGCGACCTGGGCCAACCCGCATCTGCCGGGCGCGTTCATCGAGACGGTCACCGGCCTCTACGGCGGAACGCGGCTCGGCGCGCAGGAATTGGAGGGGAAGCTGGTCGATCCGGCCGGGGCGCTGTGGACGCGAGCGATGATCGAGGGGTGCCGCTTGGTTAAAGACTCCCCTCCCTGGCCGGGAGGGGAGCACGGATGTTAGCCTCCGGCGA
>JANLOU010000566.1:0-5072 GCA_031366735.1 Candidatus Eiseniibacteriota bacterium | reverse complement strand
GGGCCAATACCGCTTCTGCAGATATTGCTTCCACTGCTCGTCGAACTTGCTGACGGTGATATCGTAAGTCCGATGGAATGCGCGGTCGAAATTGCGCATCTGGCGGGCCCGGCGCAGTACCTCGCGAAAACGCTCCTCGCCGTAACGGTCGATCAGGTAGCCGATCGCGGACTGTCCCATCTTGTACACGGTGTAGTTCCCCGCATACTCGAGGGGCGGGAGCACGCCATTCAGGGTGCCATCCCGCAGGAACATCTCGGCATTGGACTCCATGCCACCCAGAGACAGGTACTCCGCCATCCCCTCCGCGAACCACAGCGGCATCTGGAAGAATCCCTGGCCCGAGATCAGCGACATCCCAGTGCCGTTGTACAGGATGTCGAACTGGAATGCGTGCACCAACTCGTGCACCAGAACATGCCGGAAATCCTCGTACGACCCCGTGAACGGGATCACCACACGGTCGCGCAGCACCTCGGTGAAGCCGCCGGTCGCGCCCTCGATCAACTCGGGAGTGACATTCGTCTGCGAGAAGTCGTTGTGGGAACCGTAGAGGATGATGGGGATGCGCTTGCTGAGTGAGTGACCCAGGCGAACGGAGAAGACCTTCTGGGTCTTCTCGGCCAGGTCGAGCGTGCGCATCGCCAGGCTGTCCTGCCCCGGGTAGAAGTACACCTCGAAGTGATCCGAAGTCAGCGATTTCCAGCCATACTCGCGGTACTGGACCTTGTTCTGCCCGAAGTACTGCGCGTGCGCCGCGCCCGCGAGGAGCACTGACGCTACCCACAACGCGGCCACCACGACGAGGAAGCGCCCCCACCGCTGCGACATGCTCGGACCCTCTTTCTCCCGGAGTGTGGCGCCCGCCCGTGGCACACCACTTCCCACTCTACACCGGAAGCCACATGACCGTTCCCCGCGAAATACTCGGGGTCGGGCTCAGTACTCCCAGCGCGCTTTCAGGTTCACGTTGACATCACTGCCCAACTGGTTCGCGTTCTGGCCCGTCAGGCTGCGCTTCTGTGCGACTTCGGTGCTGACATAGATGAAGCGGTTGATGCGGTACTCCGCTTCCACATCTCGCTCGAAGATGTCGGAGGGTTCCAGGGATCCCGTCCGACCGAAGCCGGGCAGCCGCTGCCGGTAGCGCACGGCCAACTGCGGGGTGAGATAGGTGCCGACACCGAACACCAGGTCACCACTTCCCTGCAACAGTCCGCCCCGCTCACGCTCCACGTTCCACTCGGTGATCGCCCCTCGGAAGAACTCGGACAGATTCTGGGAGAGCTGATTGTTCAGCTGGCGGGTCAGATAGTTATCCAGCGGGTCGGTCAACGAGATGTTGCCACTCCCGCTCTGGTCTGAGAATCGGCCGTAGGTGAGTTCGCCCAGGATCTGCCGTTGGCCCCAATTGCTCTCAAGACTCGTGAGCGTGATCACGGGTTGGCTCGACCGCCCCGTGATGTGCGCGACGATGGTTTCGAGCGCTGCGGCATCGCCTGTCCGCACACCAGCCGTTGCGAGGTCGGGCCGATAGGGCCGCAGCCGTGTCTGGGCCACGACATCGAGCGTGGGATCCACGCCCCGCTGGTTGTCGAAGATCAAGTCGGCCTGCAACACGGTGAATCGATTACTCAGGAAGTAGTAGGTGCCGCGCAGACTGTGCATCTCGCCGTAGATGAGGAATGCGTCAGGAGTCTGCTCCAGATCCAGATCGGCGTTGAACTCCATGTCCCCATCGGGCGGATTCCAGCGCAGGTTGTTCTTCGCGCCCAAGTGGATGCGATAGGTCCAATACAGCGGCTGTGTCGTCGCCGCGCGCCGCTGCACTTCGCTCTGATTCGCGAAGTCGAACTCGATCGAGCCCTTCGTGACGCGCGCGTCCCCCGTCACCTGCGGCAGCCTCTCGCCATACACGCGCGGACCATCCGTGACCACGAACTCGCCATCGAACAGCAGGGCATACAAACCTGCCTCACTTGCCGCAAAGTCGCGAAGCTCGAGATCGAATCGGTAGTTCTGCAGCCCGAACCCATCGAGATTCACTTCGCCCTTGGACCGCATCGTGCCGGTCCGGCCTTGGCGGCCGCTCAGCGAGTCGAGCGAGATCCGAGCTTCATTGAAATGCAGGTCGGCGTACACACTCTCCAGCACTTCCTCGCGATTGATCGGACGCACGGTGCCGTCGCGGATACGACCCGTGCCCTGCAACTTGGGCTTCTTCGGAGTGCCCTCGACCGTGGCGAAGAGCTCGAACCGCCCGCGCGCGGACTGGATCTGTGGCACCAACAGGGGCAGAAGCTGCAGGTCCCCCTTGGGCACCTCGACGCGCCACGACATGGCCGAATCCCCGAGCGAGGGGAGTTGCCCGAGCGCCAACTGGACCGGCATGTGACCCCGGATCGTGCTCAGCACATCGAGCATCCGGATACGCATCTCGGGCACTTCCAGCACACCCCCGCGGTAGCGAGCCTGGGTCTCGACTCGCTCGGCGCGGTAGTCCTGCCATCCGAAGTGGTCGGCCGAGGCGTCCAGGTCGATCTCGGGCAGCGCCGGGCTGCCCTTGAGGTGCAGCTTGCCATCCAAGGTCCCGCCCCAACCCACGGCTTGCGGTGCGATCGCCCCGAGGTGCTCCAACGGCAGGTGGCTCGCTTCGGCTTGTCCCTCCCAGTGTCCCGCGTCCTGCAGCCAACGCACGACCGCGGTGCCCGTGAGGGAATCAGGCCATGGATGCACGGTGCGATCGACCTGACCAGCTCCTCGCAACGAGCCGTCACCCAGCTCATACAGGAAGTCGCGCACCTCCAGGCGGTGCATCTGACCGCCCAGCGAAAGCGACAACGAATCGGCGGTGTGACCATTCAAACCCGGTCGTGCGCTGCGGCCCTCGAAGGTCCAACGAGGGTCCCCAGATCTGCCCGTGACCAACAGTTGTGCACTCGCTATCCCAGCGAGCCCCCACTGCGATGGCATACCCAGTCGACTCACATCCAGCCCTTGGGCCCGCATCGAGAAATCATAGAAGCCGCCCGGCGCAGCCCAACGCCCAGTGGCTTCCAAGTGGGCGGAGCCGTCGTTGGCGACCAGACGCTCGAACACCACTCCGTCGCGATCGCCGCGGATCTGGACCGGCGGCTCCGCCGTCCATGCGAATTGGGTGCTCACGGCATCGGCACGCGTCAGCAGCATGCGCCACTGGTCCCCGTCCCATGTGGCATTGCCCGCCAGCGTGAACAGGGTATCGCCCGCTGCTGCTTCGGCGGGTCCGAAGACGACGGACTGGTCGCCCAGTTGGAGCGAGGCGTCGGTCGAGTCCAGATGGATGCCGGTGAAGAATCCGTCCTCGGCGTGCAACCGGGCCGTCATGTCGGGAACCGGCAGGAGTTGCCCCTTGATGTCGCTCAGACGCCAGCGGGCGAACTGAGCCGCGCTCCATGTGGTGGACTCGCCCTCGAGCGCCCCCGTCACGAACAACGCCCCAGCACGGTTCTCCACATTCCCCGATCCGGTTCGCAACACACCGCGCAATCCGGAGATCCGTCCATCCGGCCACTCTTCGAGCGGGAAATCGCGCAAGGTGAACGGCCCAGACCATTGCTGCGGATCGACGCGCGCGTGCAGCGTGAAGACACCCCCCCGGCGGTAGCCCACGACCGAGAAGGAGTCGCGTGCGACGGGCGGGAAGTCCACGCGGACAAGGGCGCTGTCCACAACCCAGCCGCTCCACTGCGACCCCAACAACCTCGCGTCGAGCCGCGCAACCGATCGCTTGCGGGATTCGACCGCATACCGGAACCAACCGTTGAGTTGCCCGGCGGGCCAGCCGCTCAGATGCAACGCTTGCCAATGCGACGGGTCAGCGCGGCTTGCATCCCCAGCGATATCCCACCCCTGACGTGTCCACCGCAGGCTCCCACGCAGGTCCCCCGCGAGGGAGTGCGCGTCGAGCGAGTCGAGCACGAGTTGGCGGCCGTTCCAGGAGAACCGGCCCGTCCCCTTGGCCGCGAGGCTGTCCCAGACCACATTCGAGTCGAATCGCCCGCGCCACACGCTGCCATGCTGCAGGTCGAGCATGGCATGCCCTTCGCCAGGCACGCGGAAGGTGTCGTTGTCGAACACCTGCGCCAGCCACGCCCAACGAACCCGCTTCACCTCGGCGTGTATCCGTTGCAGTGAATCGCGCTTGGCCCACGCCCCGCTCGCGCTGAAGACCAGATCGCGAGTGCGGAACTCCCCGAGTTGGAAGCGCATACTGTCCGGACTCGAGACGAATCGCGCCTCCAGTCGATCCAGGCGCGTATCCCACGGCCCCTTCTTCCAGCGCAGGCGCTCCAGTTCGACCACGGTGGTGGGTCCCGTACTGGCGCGGACATCCAGATCGAGGCCCTCGAACACCTGCAACGGACGGGGCGCACGGATCCGCGCATCCACCAAGTGCAGGCGCAGATCGAGTTCGCGCGCCCCCTTGGCCCGAGGCGGCCCCGGTTTCCACAGCGGGAAGCGCCAACCACCCTTGGCCCCGGCGTCGAGCCGCACCACGGGGCGGACAATGGTGACCTCGATGGGCCCGCGTCCGCCCGAGAGCAGGCCCATGGCAGGATACGCCACGCGCATCTCGGGGGCGTCCAGCAGGGGCGTACCGTCCTTGTATTCGACATGCGGCGCGAGCACGCGCACGCCCGTCAGGGGATTCCCCTTCACATCGCCGATGCTCAGCACGAGGTCGCTGCGGTTGCTGAGTGCCTGATTGAGCACCAGCGTGATCTCACGCGCGACCAGTTCGGTCCGATTCATGAAATAGAGCGCGACGCTGACCACGGCGAGCACCAGCAGTCCGACGATGGACAGAGCCGCGAGCAGGATGATCTTGCGCACGGTCCAGCGGACCGGCTCGGGGACATGCTCGACCGCTTCCTCGATCTCCTCACGGATCGTCTCGACGACGCCGTGATGCTCGTGGTGGGCTTCGCCCTCGCGGGGCTCTTCGGGTCGCTGATCGTCGGACATGCGCTAGAAAGTCGGCCCGATGGCGAACTGGTAGGCGAACGGAACATGCTTGCCGCGGGGGAAGT
>JANLOU010000527.1:0-3916 GCA_031366735.1 Candidatus Eiseniibacteriota bacterium | reverse complement strand
TGGCGCGGCAGGCTGAAGCGAGCGCTCGAGCCGCGGGCTACCGGGTTGGGGAACACGCCTGCGAAGGCGAGCGGCAGGGAGACGGCCCCGGGCGCGGGTACATCGACGGTGAAGCAGGCGATATCGCATGCCGCAAACGCGTTGCCTGCCGCGGAGGGAGATGAACTTCTCTCGATTGCGATTGCGCCAGCGGGTTCGGGCCCCGTGGGGATGGCCAGTGTCGTTCCTATCTGTCCGTCCTGCCCGGCCTGCCCGTCGTTGCCGTCGTCATCGGCGAGCGAAACGCCGGGCGCCGAGATCCCACCGTTGCCACCGTTGCCTGCCGAGCCGCCCGAGACGCTCAGGCCAGAAGCACTGACGCTGGAGGAGGCCGAGTTGACGATCGCATAGCTATAGCCGCCTGCGCCGCCGCCGCCGCCACCCCCGTGGCCGCCGTGCGCACCGGTGCCGCCCTTACCCGCGGCGGAGCTTGCGAGGTGCAATCCTCCCAAGCCACCCGCACCTCCGGGTTGTCCCATTCCGCCTGCGCCTCCGCTGCCACCGGCGCCGGCACTTCCCCGCACCACATTGCAGTCCAGGAGCGACACCGACGAACCGGAAACAGCCAGCACGCCAAAGCTGCCTCCGCCGCCGCCGCCGCTGCTGCCGCCCCCTGGCGCCGCACAACCACCCGCACCGCCGCCACCGCCACCGGCGCCCCAGGAGTCGACGCCGTCGTCACAGCCACCGCCGCCGCCGCCACCCCCACCGCCACCGCCGTTGTGCCCGGTCGATCCCGCGGTCCCCGAGGCGGCGTACCAGAATCCGGTCGAGATCGCGCCGCCGAGCCCGCCCATTCCGGCCGGCCCATTGGTCACCACGCCAGCATTCCCGTCGCCCCCCGGCGCACCGCTGCCGGAACCGCAGCCAGAGCTGTTGGCCGGTCCACCCGCGCCTGCCAAGCCCGCCAGCCCCAGGACATAACCAGCGTTCGTGCCCGCGTCGCCCGCCGTCGCGTTCGTGCTGAATGGGCACGCGGTGTCCATCTCACCGCCTGCGCCGCCCGGGCCGCCGTTGGCGTTGCGCGAACTCGTCCCGGCCGCGCAACTGTTGGTGCCAGCCCCACCGCCGATGCCGTGTCTGGTGTTGTCGCACGAAAGAGAGATTTCCCGTGCGTCGCCACCCGGCGCTCCGGCAGGTGCAGCCACAACGCTTGGAGCGTTCTGGCCAGCCGTGCCAGCGAGGCCGGCAGCTCCCGAGCCGGCCCGCAACTGCACGCGCTCCAGGGTGAGTGCCGCAGCCTTGGCGCGAACGACATACGAACTGCGGCCGCTACCATTCACCACGCCGGAGGCATTGGGGCCCTGCAGGACCATCTCGGTGATGCGTGCGGGGGCAGAGAGCGATTCGGCGCGGACCGCAAGGAACTCGCCTGTTCCGCCCGGCCCCGAATCCTGACCGCCCACGATGCGGCTCTCGTGGCCGGGACTGCTGTACGGCCCGGCCAGCCAGTTCGCGTCGAACCCGCCGATCAGATTCACGCCGGCCACAAGCACGACGACCTCGCTATAGCTGCCCGCTTGAATGAACACGCACGAAAGGCCCTCGGTTCGCGCGCGCGCGATGCCATAGTTGACGGTGCGACACGGCGAGCCGACCGCCAGCCCACACCCCGCGATGTCGGTTCCCGTGGTCGATACCAGGATCCCGCAGGCCGTTGTGGCTTCCGCGGATGTGCCGCGCAGTGAGGCTGCGGCCAGCAGCAGCGCGAAGCACATCAAGATGAAGCGCGTGGGGAGCAGCCGCACTGGTTGCGTCTCCTGCGTTGCTCGAGCGCGAGAATCGCAGCCGAGAGCCTCAAGCTTCTCACTGCACAACGGGCACGGCAACGCTTGAATGAGGGAATAGATTGGGCCATGAGTTTGCGCGCCCCCCTCGCCCCGGTGCACAGTCGGCGCGTGAACCCCGACTTGGAACGCTTTGTCCGCGATGCTCTGGCCGCCCGTGTGCCGCGCGAGCGCATTCGCGCCGAACTGGCGCGGGGCGGATGGCCCGCCGACGAGGTCGATGCCGCGCTGAGCGCGTGGCTCGAGAGCGAACTGGCGATCCCCGTGCCGCGCCGACGCATGGTGGTATCGGCGCGCGAGGCGTTCGTGTATCTGGTGCTGTTCGCCACGCTCTATCTGGTGGCCTACCATGTGGGCGCCATCCTGTTCGCCTCGATCGAGCGCTGGCTGCCCGATGCGGCGCGCGAGCGCAACTGGGAGCCATGGCGCAGCACGCTGCGCTGGGGGGCGGCCTCGCTGCTGATCGCGTTCCCGGTGTTCCTGTTCGCCTCGCGCGTCATCGCCCGCTCGCTCGCGCGCGATCCCGAGAAGCGCAACTCGGGCGTGCGGCGCTGGCTCACCTACCTCACGCTGTTCATCGCCGCGCTGGTGCTGATCGGCGATCTGGTCTGGGTGGTCTCGAGCATGCTCTCGGGCGAGTTGGCCACACGCTTCCTGCTCAAGGCCGCGGTGGTGTTCGTGGTCGCGGGAGTGGTGTTCGGTCACTATCTGGGAGGACTGCGGCGCGACGAGGACCAGCCCTCGGCGCGCGCCGGCACGGCGTGGTTCGGGCGCGCCGGCGCGGGGGGCGTGCTGCGGACACTGCTGGTGGCGCTGTTCGCTGCGGGCTCGCCGCAGCGCGCGCGCACGCGCGAGTTGGACCAGCGCCGATTGCGGGACTTCGAGGGCATCGTGCAGCACCTGCGCAGCTACCACGCGCAAGAGGGCATGCTGCCCAGCACGCTGATCGAGGCGATCAAGGTGCCCTACGCGCCGCCGGGACTGGGCATCAACGACCCGGTTTCGTTCGAGCCCTATGGTTACCAGGTCCTCGATTCGGTCACCGTGCGACTCGCGACCCAGTTCGCCTCGCGCGACTCGGTCGGGCCCTATGGCGAGATGCCTGCGTTGTTCTGGAGCCATCCCAAGGGGCGGTATGCATTCCGGTTCAGCGTCAAGTCGGGGCGTTCCAATCAACCCCTCGACGCCTACCGCCAATGATCCACGGATGCCAAAGGTGATCCCATGCTGATCGAGATCGTCACCATCGGTAACGAAGTGCTCTCGGGCCGCACGCTCGACACCAACTTCGCCTTCCTCGCCCGCCTGTTGGAGGAATCCAATGTGCAGGTGAGTTGGCACACCACGGTGGGCGATACCGCCGAGCGCATCGCCGAGGGACTGGGTCGCGCGCTCGAGCGCGCCGATGGCGTGATCATGACCGGTGGTCTGGGCCCAACGCCCGATGACATCACGCGCAAGACCGTGTCCACCGTGCTCAGCCGCCCGCTGCAACTGGACGAGGGCACGCTCCAGCACATCCGTGCTCGCGGCAAGAAGTTCGGCGTCAAGTTGCCGCAGTCGGTCGAGACCATGGCGTTGATCCCGAGCGGCGCCGAGATCTGGAAGAACTCGATCGGCGCGGCGCCCGGCGTGTTGATCGAACACCGCGGCAAGCCCGTCATCCTGCTGCCCGGCGTGCCGCAGGAGATGGAAGCCCTCGCGCGGGAATATGTCGCGCCCTACCTGCGTTCGCGCAGTGGCAAGGCGATCGTGTGCTTCACGCTGCGCACCTACGGCGCGTTCGAGAGCCAGATCCACGAGCGCCTGGGCGCGCTGCCCGACTCGTGGCCCGGCGCTTCGTTCGCCTACCTGCCCAGTTACTTCGGCGTCGATCTGCGCGTCACCATCGTGGCGCCCAACCGGGCGGCAGCCGAGGAAGTGGCCGAGCGCGCCTACCGCGAGTTGCATGCTCGCGTGCGCGGCGTGGTGTACGCCGAGGATGGGCGCAGCATGGAGGAAGTGGTGGGCGATGTGCTGGCGGGCAAGGCCTGGCGGATCGCGCCGGCCGAGTCCTGCACCGGCCGTTGCTGCAGGCCGTCGCCGGGCTG
>JANLOU010000429.1:0-6416 GCA_031366735.1 Candidatus Eiseniibacteriota bacterium | reverse complement strand
CCGCCGGGAGACCACTCCTACAGTTCGCTCGCACAAGAGACCAGCTTCTGCACAAAGATCTCGAACACCCAGATCCGCAAGGCCTCCACGGGCTTCGAAGCCAAGGCCATCCTCGGGCTCAATATCGAGCTCGGGTTGTTCGTGATGACCAAGGTCCAGGCTCAGGCGTTCGTGAATGGCGGCATCGAGCTAGGCGTCGAGTGGAAGGCCGAAGACGCCATGGAGATCTGCGCCAAGACCACGCAGGAATTCCGGACCTCGAGCGAGGATCTGTTCATCGGCCGCGACGGCGACCTCTATGTGGGCATGGCGATGAACCTCCTGTTCGCCAAGACCGACGTTATCAAGGTGACCAACTGCGGCGTCGTGGCGTCCGAGGAAGTCACGGTCGGCGTAGACGACATTCCGACGATCTACTCCTTCACGGATTACCACATTCGCAATGTGCTCATCCCGCAGCTGGATGACCTGATCGTGACCGATCCTGCGAATCAGGTGCGCTACCGCTCGGCCCGCCAGAACTGGGAAGCACACCTGGCCATGAACGATTCCCTCAAGCGCGTCGCGCCCAAGCAGGTGAATCGCTCCTTCAGCGCCGGGACCGAGTTCGCCTACACCGCGACCGTCGACACGATCAGCACGCGCAACTGGAGCGTGAATGTGTTCGGGGAATCCCGATTCGGGGCTGGCTTCGACTTCGAGGTCGCGGGCAGTGGCTCAGGGTTCAGCTACTTCTCCAAGTTCGGCCTCTCGTATGAGCGCGGAGGGGAGTCGAATACCACCTCGAGCCGCACCACCAGCTACACGCTCTCGGATAACGATATCGGCGACTTCTTCAGCGTCGATGTGAAAAACGACCCGTTCTACGGCACCCCGGTGTTCGACATCGTGGGCGGCACCACGTCCTGCCCGTGGGAACCGTGGCCGGATCCACGTACCGGAGAGTCGCGCACCCAGCCGGTCGATAGCCCCCAGCTCACGATCGAGCCAGCGGTTCGCAACAATGTGCCCGCGGATTCACCTGCCGAGTTCACACTGAATCTGACCAATGCGACACAGGCGAACCAGTTGCGCGAGTACCAGGTCTACCTGGTGCAGGAATCGAATCCAGGCGGAGCGATCGTGCGACTCGATGGGGATGCGTTCTCCACGAGCGGCGTGTCCTTCTTCATCGATCCGCGGCAGACTAGGCAGGCGAAGGTCACCGTTTCGCGCGGAGCCAGCCAGTACTTCTACAAGGACCTCAAGATCGTGATGGTCCCGCCGTGTGAGTACGAGTTGTTCCGCAACGGAGGCCCGCTGAACCTGACCAACTCGGTCCTGTTCAGTGTGGGATTCGATGCGCCTTGCAGCGATATCAAGCTCGCCCTGCCCAATCCGGGCTGGTCGGTCAAGACCGGGACGGACACGCTCGAGTTGCGGCTTTCGAACTTCGAACTCGCGATCAGCGAACAGGATAGCTTGGCAGGAATCGGCGCTGAGTATCAGCGTGTTGGTACAGACACCTGGACTCAGATCGGCTTCGAAGTCCCACTTTCCAAGCTCTCTCTAGGCGTGGACGGGAAGCCCGCGAGCGTGAGCGTGAAGTGGCCCGTCAGGAACCTTCAGGACGGGAGCTACACGCTTCGCGCGTTCACTCGCTGCCCCAATGGCAAGAACTACTCGACGCCGGCGACCGGATTGATCGACCGTTCGGCGCCAGTAGTGTTCGGTACGCCGGAACCCGCGGATGGAACACTCTCGTTCGGTGAGGATATCTCGGTGACATTCTCCGAGCCCATGAGTTGCCCGTCGGCGAATACGACCACGGTGAAACTCGAGATCCTGGGGGGTGCGTCGCCCCTGCCGCTTGGCTCGACCGTGGCTTGCAATGGGCGTTCGTTCGTCATCACTCCGACCACCGACCTCGGTGCCTACGAAGGCCGTCAGGTGCGCGCAACGGTCGATGGAGTTCGTGATGCGGTCGGCAATCTCGCGGCACCGGTCTCCTGGACGTTCACCGTCCGCCAGGGTGAGTTCGCCTGGGCCCGTACCGATGTGTCACAGGACATCGGCTACGGTGGTGGTGCGCGCGTCGCTGTCAGTCTCGTGAACGGCTTCAGTCAGGGTATGGCGTATGTGCTGTCCGGCCTGCCGGCATGGCTCACGGTCGAGCCGACCGCGAGCAATCCGATCTCGGCCCGCAGCCAGACGGAAGTCGGCTTCCTGGTCGATCCGAGCATCGCGCTTGGCTCGTATGATGCTACCGTCGTCGCGACGGCGAACACGATCCCGGCCACCACGCCGCGCAGTGCGACGCTCCATGTGCACATCAATGTGCTCAAGGTGCCGCCGACCTGGACGGTGAATGCCGCCGACTATGAACACAGCATGACCGTGCGGGCCAGGGTCTCCGTGAACGGCGACTCCTCGTCATCGCCTGAGGACCTGCTGGCGGCCTATGTTGGCACGCAGATCCGCGGTGTCGCGCATCCGCAGCTCGTGGGCGATGGTTGGAGATACTTCCTCACCGTCTACGGCAAGCCGCCGGCGTTCGAGCGAGTGCGGTTCCGGGTGTGGGACTCGAAGACCTCGAAGACCTACACGGCCACCGACAAGAACCTGAAGTTCGTCGCGGACACCACCTATGGTTCATTCGCCAATCCGGTCGAGATCCGCACTCGCGTGCCTTCGCCGGCGAACGAACAGGTCATTGCGGTCAACGCCGGATGGACATGGTTCTCGGTCAACCGGCGCCCGAGCGCGCAGGACGATCGGACTGTCGCGGCGGTGCTGAGCAACCTGAACCCCTCGCCCGGAGACCTGGTCAAGGCGCAGAACGGCACGGTCGCGATGTTCGATGAGGTGGCGGGCTGGATCGGGACGCTCGATACGCTTGGGGTCACGAAGGGCTATCGACTCAAGAGCGCCGCAGCGGGCGAGATCCGCTATGAGAGCGTGCGCGTGCTCCCCAGTTCCTATCCCGTCCTGGTGAAGAAGGGCTGGAACTGGATCGGCTACACTCCCGACAACCTGCGGCCACTCCAATCCGCGCTCGCGAACCTGAGCTCGAGTAACGGGGACATCGTCCGCAGCCAGAGCGCGTTCACTGAGTTCGCTCAATCGCTGTGGGCCGGAAGCCTCGCGGAGATGGGTCCGGGACGCGGATACGCGCTGTACCGCACGAACCCGGCAGACGCCACATTCACCTATGCGGATGTCGGGCTCATGCCGAGCCTGCTGGCGACACTCACGGGGGGCGAGGGCGTTCCCGCGGATCACGCGGCCGCGACCGAGACGGCCACTGCTGCTGCCGCGGCGCCACGGCCGTATACATGGGAGTTCGAGCCAGGCGCATTCCAGTACGACATGATCGTGACCGCCGAGTTGGAGGGGATCCAACTGGGACCGCAGCACCAGGTGGCTGCGTTCGTCGACGGGGAGCTGCGTGGCGTCACGCGTCCCGTGTACGTGGCTGCGCTGGGCCGGACCTTCATCTTCATGATGGTGCGGAGCAATCGTGCGCAGGGCGATGTCGTCCGCTTCCAGGTGCTGGATCAGGCCAACGGCGCGGTGTACGGCGTCAATCAGGAGGTCGCCTTCCAGGCGGATGCGACCATGGGTTCGACGACTGCTTCGCTCCCGCTCAAGTCCGAGGGCGTCGTGCTGATGAATCTGGGCCGCCCGGCGACGTTCGAGTTGGCCTCGCTCCGTCCGAATCCGCTGCGTGGGAACAGTTCGGCCACCCTGTCCTATGGGGTACCGCGCGAGACTCACGTCACGATCGAGATGTTCGAGGTGAGTGGACGTCGCGTCCGGACCATCGTCGACGAGCAGCAGGCACCAGGCTGGTACGACATCTCCTTCTCGCCAAGCGGCCTGAGCAGCGGTGTCTACTTCTACCGCATGCGGGCCGGCTCGTTCACCGCCACGCGTCGCATGGTGGTGGTGCAGTGAACGGGCGATCCTCCAGTGGTCACCGCGGCTTCGCCGCGCTCGCGACGGTGCTCTGCATCGCAAGCGCGGCGGCCGCGGTCCCTTGCTCGGCGACTCCCGTATCGAAGCCCGACGCGACCGCATCCACACCGGCGTACAGCACTGCCCTGTCATCGGTCAGCGCTGTCCCGACCGGCACCCTGTACGACAACACCGGCACCGCTTCCACCCAGTTCTACGCCGGCCAGGGCGGACACGAGGCGATCGACGATCTGCACCTGCTCAATGGTGGGTCGCTGGATTCACTTGTGTTCGAGTACTACGACCCCGCCGGCGGCGGGACGTTCTCGGCCACGGTGACCCTCTACGGCAATCCCAGTGGGTTGGATCTGGACGCCACGCCGCTGTTGGCGACCTACGCGGTCGATGGGCTGTCGAGGGGCCGCCATAGTGTGTCGGTGGCGATGGCGAACGCACCGGTGGTCAGTTCTGCGATCTGGGTGGGCGTTCAGTTCTCGAGCACCACTGCCGGCCTGATCATCAATAGCGTACCCTCGGTGGGCCTCAGTCATGATCTCTACCTCGAAGACGGTGGCTTCTATAATTTCGGGGGGACTCCGCCCGCGAACTTCGCACTTCGCTTGATGGACCTGACATTCTATCGGCTGGACATCGGCACGGTCGGCTCCGGGCTCGTGACGAAGAGCGCCGACCTGGCCTCCTATGCAGGCGGAACGACGGTCGGCCTGACCGCGACTCCGAGTCCGAGCTGGCACTTCGTGGGCTGGAGTGGCAATGCGGCCGGGAGCGAAAATCCTTTGTCGGTACTGATGGACGCTGACAAGGCGATCACCGCGACTTTCGCGATCGATGCCTACTCGCTGGCGTACGCGGCGGGACCGAACGGTACGCTCAGCGGCACGACATTGCAGACGGTCAACCATGGGGCCGACGGGACGCCGGTGACGGCGACTCCCGACGCCGGGTACGCTTTCACGGGTTGGAGCGATGGGGTCCTGACAGCCGCACGAACGGACCTCGGTGTGACTGCGAATCTCAGCGTGGTGGCGAATTTCGCGCCCGTGGCCAACCCGACGATCACCGCCGGTTTCGAGGGCGGCCTGGCAGGCTGGAAGGGTTACGGGGGCGGGGCGTTAAGGCTGAGCGCTGCCGGCGCTGGACGCGCGGGCTCGTCGTTCGCGGCGTTGATCACAGGGCCAAGCAGCAAGACGGAGTTCGGCATCACCGATTCGCCACGATTGGTGGTGAACACCGGCCCGGTCGGCCGTCGGTATCGCGTGAGCGCGTGGGTGCGGTCCGACATCGGGCGCGGCTCAGCGAGACTCCGGGTTCGCGAATACAACGACACCGCGATCCTGATTGGTGCCGGATCATCCGCTGCCGGATCATCCGCGAACCAGCAGGTGCACTATTCGCCTGCGCTCGCGCTGACCACGGGATGGCAGGAACTCGTCGTGGAACTCGTGACGCAAACGGCGAATTCCTCGCTCGACCTGCAAGTGCTGGATCGCCCTCAAGTGTCGCGCGAGAGCTTCCTCGTCGATGATGTGACGATTGTTGCCAATGCGATTCCCGATCAGGCACCCTTGCTGGTCGCGCCTACAGCCGTGACGGTCGTGGCCGGCTCGCTGCTCTCCGTGGACATTGGGGCGGTGGATCCGGACGGGCAGGCGATCACAACGCTGAGTGCCTCCACCTTCGCAGCGGTGAACCCGCAGACCTTCACGGCTGCGGCAGATAACCAGACCGGGCGCCTGACCTGGACGGCGGCGCTGGGGGAGGTCGGGAACACCTATTCGGTGACATTCACCGCCCAGAACGCCCTCAGCGCAACCGCGACCCTGCTGATCACGGTGGTGGCTCCCCCTGCGACGAATGCGAACCTGTGCGGGAACGGAACCTTCGAAGTGGACACGCTGGGATGGGGCCCGTTCAACAGCGCGACGCTCTCGCGGGTTGCCGACGGCCACGCGGGCGCCTTCGCCATGCAGGTTCGCGGCGGCAAGAACACATCGAAGTTCGGGTGCGACGACAATCCGAACTGGGTCCAGACGACGGTGAATGCGGGCGCAGTGTACCGCTGCAGCCTCTGGGTGAAGTCGCCGGCGGATCATGGCAGCGTCCGAATCCAGCTGAGTGAGTTCGTCGGCAGCCAGTTGCAGGGGACGACCACCTCGAATGTCGTGACACTCACCCCGGGCTGGCAGCTCCTGACGCTCGACCATGTGGTGCGCGCGGCCGGATCGGCGCTCAGCATGCAGGTCAGGGATACGCCCGTTTCCACGGACATCGCGGAGACCTTCCTCGTGGACGATGTGTCGATCGCCTTCGTGGGTGTAGCCCGGGCGGGAGGCCCATCCCCTTCGATCGAGCCGATCGCGGTGGCCCAAGTGAGTGATGTGCGCTTCATGGCGCCGACCGTGTACCCCAATCCCGGGTACGGTGCGCCCACGCTTGGCTTCTCGCTGGCCGAACCGGGT
>JANLOU010000366.1:0-2002 GCA_031366735.1 Candidatus Eiseniibacteriota bacterium | reverse complement strand
CCTTCCGCTTCGTCCTCGCACCAACGCCGAGACGGTGGGCTGGAGTACTTCTCGCGCGGCGACTACGGCGTGCTCTCGGATCGCACCGAGTACCCGCGCTATCTGGCCATGTCGCTCTACCACCTGAGCGAACGCGCTCGCGACCCCAGGCCGCTGTGATGCGCGTGCTGACCGTGACCAACATGTGGCCCTCGCCGCAGCGCCCGCACTGGGGCGTGTTCGTCCAGTCGCAGGCGGATTCGCTCGTGGCCGCGGGGATCGAGAACACGGTCTACGAGATCGAGGGCTGGCGGAGCACCGCGCGCTACCTCCAAGCGTTGCGCGAGCTACCGCGCATCGCACGCCAAGCCGGCGCCGATCTGGTGCACGCGCACTACGGGCTCTCGGGCGCAGCGGCAGCGGGCGTCAAGCTGCCGCTGGTGCTGAGCCTGTTGGGCGACGACCTGTTGGGTCGACCCGACGCCGACGGTCGGTCCTCGCTCAAGAGCCGCGCGTTGATCCCGCTATCGTGGTATGCGGCTCGCCGCGCCACCGCGGTGATCGTCAAGAGCGCCGAGATGCGTCGCCGGATCGCCCGGATCCCCGAGGTGACAGTGATTCCCAATGGCGTCGACCTCGACCTGTTCGTGCCGATGCCGCAGGAGGCCGCGCGCGCTGCACTTGGCTGGCGCCCGGACGGCGCGGTGTTGCTGTTCGCCGCCAACCCGGAGGAGCCGCGCAAGAACTTCAAACTGGCGCGCGAGGTCGAGGCGCGCATGCGTGCCCGCAGTCTGGATGTTCGGCTCGAGCCCATGTACGGCAAGCCGCAGACCGCCATGGTGCAGGCCATGAACGCGGCCGATCTCCTGCTGCTGCCCTCGTACCACGAGGGCTCTCCCAATGTGGTCAAAGAAGCCATGGCGTGCGACCTGCCGGTGCTCGCAGCTCCCGTGGGCGATTGCGAGGAACGCTTGCGCGACTGCCATCCTTCGGCGGTCGTCGAGCGTACGCCCGAGGCGTTCACCGAGGCCGCCGCGCAGATCCTGGCGCTCCGCGCGCGCAGCAATGGCCGTGCGCGAGTCGCCTCGTTGGCGCTGCCTCGGGTGGCGCAACAAGTGATCGCGGTCTACGAACAGGCGCTGGCGCGCTGGAGGAAGCACTGACATGTGCGGCATCGTGGGTTGGTACGCGCGGGGTGGGCGGCCGGTGGAGCTCGGCGTCATGCGCGCGATGTGCGCCACCATCGTGCACCGCGGGCCCGACGATGAGGGCACGCTCGCCGAAGGCGACTTCGGGTTCGGCATGCGGAGATTGGCCATCGTCGATCTGGCCGGCGGCCACCAGCCCATGGTGAGCGACGACAAGCGCTTCGTGGTCACTTTCAATGGCGAGATCTTCAACCACCCGCAGCTGCGGCGTGAGCTGGAAAGCCTGGGCCACACGTTCCGAACGAACAGCGACACCGAGAGCATCCTGCGCGGATTCATCACCTGGGGCAACGGGCTGTGGGCGAAGCTCGAGGGCATGTTCGCCGTGGCGGTGTGGGACCGGCGCGACCACACGCTGCATCTGGCGCGCGACCCGCTCGGGATCAAGCCCATGTTCTATACGCTGCAGCACGGCGGCATCGCGTGGGGTTCCGAGCTCAAGACCTTGCAGGCCGTACCGGGCCTCGGCTTCACCCCGCGGGCCAAGTCGATGGATGAATACTTCGCGTTCGGGCATGTGCTGGCGCCCCACTCGATCTACGAAGAAGTGGTCAAGCTCGAACCCGGCTGCGTGCTCACGCTGCAGGCCAGCGGCGATCCCCACATCGAGCGCTTCTGGGAGCTGCGCTGTCGCACCGACCACAAGCTCAGCGAAGCCGAGTGGATCGAGCGCTTCCGCGAGCAGTTCCTGGCCGTGGTCCGGCGGCACCTGCAGGCCGATGTCCCGCTCGGCGCGTTCCTCTCGGGCGGCGTGGATTCCTCGGCGGTGGTCGCGGCGATGTCGAAGGTGATGGACGAGCCCGTGCGGACATTCA
>JANLOU010000357.1:0-4700 GCA_031366735.1 Candidatus Eiseniibacteriota bacterium | reverse complement strand
GGAGCATCCAGGCGGAGCTGCAGATGCGGCTCGTCCAGTCGACGGTGATGCTGGGGGACACCTCGGGACTCGAGCGCGAACGAGCGGAGTTGGTCCGGCTCTCGAGGCTGCGCCAGGCGAACAGCTACAACCGGCCGCAATCCCTGCGCCGCGCGAACGCCGTGGCCTTGCGCGCGCTGGGCCGCAGCGCCGAGGCGTGGCAGGAGGCGCTCGAGGCGGACCGGATCGCCTACCAACGCCTCCAGGCCAATGCCCGAGCCCTCCCCGACCGTCGCGCGCTGCAACTCTCGTTGCAGTCCTCCCCCACGCTTGACCTGCTGTTCGACATGGCCGGCCCGGGCGATGGCGAGCGGCTGATCCTCGCATGGAGCGCGCTCGCGCGGTCGCGCGGGCTCGTGCGCGCCGAGATGGCAAGGCGGCGGCTCACCGCCGACTCGCGCACCGACACCGCGTTAGTCGCGATCCACGACCGTTGGGTCCAGCGGCAGCGCGACTACGCGCGAGCGCTCATCGAGGCAGCGGAAACGCCGGACTCCGCGGCGCACGGACAACTCGAGCGACTGCGCGATGCCGCCGAACTGGCCGAGCGAGCCGTCGCCCGCGCGCTGGGAGACCGCGAGCCGCTCCTGGCCGCGCGCGAACTGCAGCTCGAACCCATTCTGGCCCGGCTCTCGCCGGGCCAGGCGCTGGTCGGCATGATCGAGACCGACGCGAGCACGGGTTCGGGGCGGATGACCGCGCTCGTCGCACGAGGCGGTTCGCCGATCATCCAGCGAGTCGAGCTCGGCTCCTGCGCCACCATGCGGGAGCGGATCCAACCTTGGATCGAACGACTCGCGGTGTCGCCGGGACCGGCTGCGCGTGCGGGCAGTGTGGCGGAACGCGAGTGCCGCCGCGCTGGGGTGCATGCCCGCGCGGCGTCATGGGACCTGCTCTCGCCGGCGCTTGCGGGCATCCACGACCTGTACCTGGTGCCCGATGGACCGCTGCTGGCATTCCCATGGCAGGCACTGCCGATGGGTCCGAGCGGCTATCTGATCGAGCGCGGGCCCACGATCCATGTGCTCAACGCCGAGCGCGAACTGCTCGAGCCGAACTCCACCACGAGCGCGGACGCGCTCCTCGCAGTCGGGGCGCCACGCTTCGATGGCGGGGCCGTTGCGGGGCCTGCTGCGAAGGCGCGCGCGCCCCGCACCGGCAGTGGCCCGTGCGCCGGCGGATTGCCGATCTTCACGCCGCTGCCCGGCACCGCGGCCGAGGTCGAAGCGATCGCACGCCTGTGGGGGCCGAAGACGCGATTGTTGCTGGGCGCGAGCGCGACCGAAGCCGCATTCAAGGATTCCGCCGCCGGACATCAAGTGATCCATCTGGCGACGCACGGGCTGATGACGCGCGATACCTGCCTCGAGCTCACGCCTGGGTTGCGGGGGGTGGGCGCCCTCGAACCGGTGCGTCCTGTCGCCGCGCGCGATCGGCGCAAGCCGGTGCAGCTCACGGCGGCGCCCGCGTGGGATCGAGCCGAGGACTTGCCGTGGCTGGGCAGACGAGTGTGGCTGGCGATGGCGGGTGCGAACGAGGCGGCCGAACACACCGCCGATGAGAACGAGGGATTGCTGACGGCCGAAGAAGTGCTGACGCTGGATCTGGGCGGGGTCGACTGGGTGGTGCTTTCCGCCTGCCACTCCGGCGTGGCGGAGTCGTGGTCGCGCGAAGGGGCGTTGGGGATGCGCCGCGCGTTCCATCTGGCGGGCGCGCGGACGGTGATCGCGAGCCTATGGGCGGTGGAGGATGCAGCCACCAGCGAGTGGATGGAGGCGTTGTACGCCGCGCGCGTCGCGGGCGCACAGGACGCGGGCACTGCAATGGCGCGCGCGACGGTAGCCGTACTTGGCCACCGTCGCGCGCAGCACCGCTCGACCCACCCGTTCTATTGGGCGGGGTTCGATTCGACCGGCGAGTAGCGCGCTAGTACGAGAAGTGCAACTGCAGATACGCTTGCTTCTCGTTCTTGATCTCGGTATCGAACAGGTCCTTGGACGCGACCGGGTCCACCAGACGCAGGGTCCACCGCAGCTCGGCGAATGGCACCGGCATGTACTCACCCTCCAGGGCGTAGCGGCGATACTGGTTCTGTTCGGCGACCGCTTCGGGTGAGCCATGGGCCAGATCCAGATAGTCGTACCGAACACGCAGGTTGTATTCCCGATCGGGCGTGTAGTTGGCCTCGGCGAAATAGGCCAGACGATTGACCTCGTTGATCTCGCCCAGCCCCGAAACCAGATTGAGCGTCTGGATGCGATCGGTGCCCGCTGCGGCCTCGAGTATGAACGCGAACTTGCCGGCATGCGCGAGCCCATAGTAGCCCCAGCGCGTGCGGCGCTCGCCGGCCGTGCCCGGCCCGCCAAGGATATCGGCGACGCGATGGAAGTCGTCGTACACCGAAAGTCCGCTTTGATAGTGCGAAGTGTTCACGCCCACTTTTGCCGTGGTGGCGTGCGCGATGCTGTTGACGCTCTGGAACGGATCGTTGCTGCCGTTGGTGTACGCCACCCGGCCGTACATCGAACCATGCATGCCACCCAGCTCAACGCCGCGGTCCATGTCGCGCGGGTCATATGGGAGAAAATTCTCACCCGTCTGGAAATCCAGGAAGGAGCTGCGCGTGGCCACGGTGTGGTCGTCCATGCGCAGGCCGAATGGCACCCGGAACTGACCCGCCTTCAGATACATGTCCTTCGGCAGCCCGATCAGGCCGAAGGCTTCCTTGCTGTAACTCCCCTGATTGAATCCGTCACGCGAGTACACCAGCGTCAGGCGGGCGTGGGGCTGGAAGGTGAAGTGCAGCGCGTTCTCCATGTTGAAGAACCCGAGCCGGTCCACGCCGGAGTCTTTGATCTGTTTGTTCGCCAGGAGCATGAAGCGCTGGTTCAGGCCCACATACAATGGAAAGCTTTCGCTCACCCGATTGGTCAGGGTCAGATCCTTGAAGTCGCCTTCGGTCTCGGGCTCGAGCGAGTGCCGGTTCTTGGCGAACGCGAAGCCGAACTCGTTGCGTGGCCCGCCCCCTTCGGGATCGAAGTGGCAGCTCTGGCACATAAGCCCGGTGCGAGCCGCGTACAGCGGCACGGTGACGCCCATCTGCGGCGTGAACACCAGTGCTGCAAGACTGGCGAGCAGCAGGAATACCGGGAATGCGACAAACAAGCGGCGCATGGCACCTCCGTGTGAGTGGGACCGCATCAGGATCGTTTCCGGCGACGCCGGGAAGCCTTGGGGAGGGCGACTCCATGGCCGCCACCTCCGGGACTGGCGACCGTTAGCACAGCGCCCTTCGGCAGGGCAATCGTGAACTTGGATGGCAGCGTGCGTTCGCGCCGGTCGCTCGCGCGCTCGCGAAGCCGCGTGACTCCAGGCCGCCCCGCGGTTCCGCCCGCCAGACCCCACGGTCCGCGCAGGCGACGCTCGGCGATCACCGTGACGCGCGCCTCGGCACAGAACTCGAGTACGCGTTCGATCCCATTGCCGCCGCGCATGCGTCCCGCGCCACCACTGCCTCGGCGGATGTTCGTCCGCACCACATGCAGTGGGTAAGCGTGCTCCAAGGATTCGATGGGCGTATTGCGCGTATTGGTCATGTGCGCCTGCATGGCGCTCTCGCCGGGGGCGTCGGGCCCTGCGCCATGGCCGCCCCCCAGCGTCTCGTAGTAAGCGAACGCCCTGCCTGTGCGGGGATCGACGCCGCCGATGAGCAGGTTGTTCATGGTGCCGGTGCTGGCGGCGGGCATGCGTGCGGGCAGCGCCTTGGCCAGCGCCCCGAATGCCACATCGACCAGTCGCTGCGAGGTCTCGACATTGCCCGCGCCCACGGCGGCGGGCGGCAATGGGTCGAGCACGCTGCCCGGTCGCGTCACCACTTCGACGCAGCGCAGCAGCCCATCGTTGACCGCGATATCGTCGCCCAGCACGCATCGCAATGCGTACATCGAGGCCGCGGTCACCACCGCGCGCACGGCATTGACGGGTCCGCGCGTCTGTTGCGCCGAGTCGGTCCAGTCGAAGCGCGCGCGCCCATGGCCCAGCGTGAGCGTGAGCGCAATGCGCACGGGCCCGTCCACCAGACCATCGCCATCGAGCACATCCTGGAACGACCAGCGACCCGCGGGCAGCTTGCGGATGGCAGCCCGCGTGCGCCGCTCGGTGGCCATGAGCAGCGCGTTCGCCGCCGCGATCAGATGGCTGGGGCGATCGCGCGCCGCCAGTTCGCACAGGCGTCGCTCGCCGGTCAGTTGCGCGCCCAACTGGGCATCCAGATCGGCGCGGCGCTCCTCGGGCGTGCGCACATTGGCCAACAGCAGCGTCATCACCTCCTCCACGCGACGCCCGGCACTCAGCAGGCGCACGGGCGGAATGCGGAAGCCCTCCTCGTACACCTCGCGCGCAAGCGGCAATGAACCGGGCGCGGCGCCGCCCACATCGGCGTGATGGGCCCGACTGGCAACGAAGAAGTCGGGCGTCCGGCGTCCGGCGAGGAACACGGGCGAGATGCAGGTGAGATCGGGCAGATGGGTGCCGCCCGCAAAGGGATCGTTGAGCAACACCACATCGCCCGGGGCGAACGGCGCCAGCGCCAGCGCTGCCTCGACGGCGCGCGGCATGCTGCCCAGATGCACGGGAATGTGCGCGGCCTGCGCCACCAATCG